>CAYTDU010000188.1:0-8843 GCA_964436395.1 uncultured Gemmatimonadaceae bacterium
GAGCGTGCCGATCGGCTCGCCGTGACGGGCGTAATGGATCCCGGCGGCCACCCCATGCCGTTCGGCGATCCCCAGGACCCCAGCGCAGAGCGCCTGCGCAGCATAGTCGTTGCACGCCAGGCCGCTTAGTCTCGCGGCTCTCCTAGCGTTTGTCGGTGCCGGCCAGGCGCCACTCGCCGCTCAGCTCACGCCGCCATCAACTGGTGGAATCGTTGCACTGGACTTCCTGCTTCAGCAACTCGGTGAGAGCCGCCGTGTTCTGGTGATAGGTGCTCACCCGGACGATGAAGACACTGCGTTATTGACCCTGGTCGCCCGGGGTTATGGAGCGGAATCAGCATATCTGTCGCTTTGTAGAGGCGAAGGAGGCCAGAATCTCGTGGGGGAGGAGTTGGGAGTCGGCTTGGGGCTGTTGCGAACCGGGGAACTGATGTCCGCGCGTTCAGTCGATGGGGCTCAGCAGTTTTTCACGCGCGCGTACGATTTCGGGTTTTCCAAGTCGATCGAGGAAACAAACCGGTTCTGGCAGCCGGACTCGCTGCTGAAGGATGTCGTTCGCGTTATCAGGAGGTTCAGGCCGCACGTGTTGGTGTCGGTCTTCACCGGCACGCCGCGAGACGGGCATGGACAACACATGGCAGCGGGCGCGGTAACCAGAGCTGCATTTCAAGTGGCGGGCGAACCATCTCTATTCCCGGAACTCGCATTCGAGGAGGGCCTCGAACCCTGGACCCCGCTCAAACTCTATCAATCGGCCTGGTTCGACAGGGCAAGCACCACGCTGGAACTGCCAGTCGGTGGCATCGAGCCGCGATCCGGGCGCACGTACCAACAGATCGCTATGGCGAGCCGCAGCCTTCACCGTTCCCAGGACATGGGACGGGCTCAATCGATCGTGCCGGTGTCCACTCGTCTTCACCTGGTCGAGGACCGTACGGGCTTCGCTGGTCCCAACGGTGAAGATGATGATTTGTTCCTAGGAATTCCAGCGGAGGCAGGCTGGCTGGCTTTGCTCGCTGACTCGTTGCGGGATAAGATCTCGGCAACACGGATTGCGGACGCGACCGAACCGCTCGTCCGGGCCAATGCCAGGGGTGGCGCTGGTGCACTGAACGACGAAGAGCGCCGTATGCTGGCCGAAGCCACCGCCATATCGGCGGGGTTGCTGATTGATGCCTACGCTTCCACACCAGAAATCGTGCGGGGCGAAAGCGTGGAGGTCCTCGTCAGGTTCTATAACGGTGGACCGTTCGACATGACCGTCCAGGGCGTAGAGATTCATGCTGCAGAAGGGTGGGAGGCGCATCTGGTCGACGAAGGGACCAACCAGCTGCCCGCCGGCACTCTTGGTGAACAGCGGTTCATCGTTACAGCTGGGCCTGAGGTTGGTCCGACGCAACCGTATTACCTCGAGCGTCCGCTTACGGGCGCCCTGTATGACTGGAGCCAAACGCCGGCCGCGATCCGCGCGATGCCGGTCCAGCCGCCTGAACTCCGGGCGTCCCTCGAGATAGAGATACTGGGGGCGACACTCGTTCTCGACCGGGAGGTGACCTTTCGTCGCAACGACCAGGCCGTCGGCGAAGTGCGTCTACCAGTTCGGGTCGTGCCGGAGATCGACGTGAGACTGGAACCTGAGCGGATTGTCTGGCCGGCCGACGATCCGAAGCCACGAGATTTCACGGTATCGCTGGTTCACAACGGCAGAAACCGGGTATCCGGTTTGATTGGACTGGAGAGTGACGGACTGGAGGTGACGGACGCAATTCCGTTCATTTTCAGCGAGCGTGGGGAATCCCGAGTGCTTCGGTTCCGGGTCACTCGGCCGTCGGGTGGGCAGTATGGAAGAGTGTCAGTCCGCGCAGTGGCTAGTACAAACGACGGCCGCGAATTCGACCGTGGAGTGGTTACTGTCGCCTATCCGCACATCCGACCGTCGGCCATGGTTGTCGATGCACAATCGGACGTGAGGATCGGACCCATCGAAATGCCGCGGGCGCGTCGGGTGGGCTACGTTCGCGGGGCCGCAGATAGGATGCCGGAAGCCCTCCTCCAGGTGGGCCTGCCGCTGGAGCTTCTCACCGCGGACCATCTTGCTAGGGCAGATCTGTCGCATTTCGACGCAGTCGTTGTGGGGAGTAGAGCGTACGAGACCGATACGGCATTGGTGAATCACAACGACCGTCTGCTGGAGTATGTGGAACGTGGTGGGCATCTGGTCGTGTTATACCAGCAGTATCAGTTCGCAGCCGGCGGTTTTGCGCCATACCAAATCGAGATTTCGCGTCCCCACGATCGTATTACGGACGAAACGGCACCGGTGATGCTGCTCCAGCCAGACCACGCCGTATTCAATCATCCGAACCGAATCTCGAGCCACGATTGGGAAGGCTGGCCGCAGGAAAGAGGCCTTTATTTCGCAGGCACATGGGACGAAGCGTATACTCCGCTGCTCGAGATGGCCGATCCAGGCGATGAACCTACGCGTGGAGGATTGCTGGTGACTCGATACGGAAATGGAACCTACGTCTACACGGGGCTCAGCTTCTTCAGAGCGATTCCTGCTGGGGTGGTTGGGGCGTATAGGCTGTTCCTGAACCTGTTGGCACTCGGCGGGTGGGGAATATGATTTGGGAAAAAGGGAAGGGGGGAGGGGGAAGGGGGAGGGGAATGTCGAACTTCATACGCTTCGGTGAAGTCGTTCCATGTTGGACGTTGGATGTTGGACGTTGGATGTTCCCCGTCCGCCCGTCTGCCCGTCCGCCCGTCCGCCCCGCACTTGGAGTTCTCATCCTCGTACTCACTATCGCGGCGTGCTCCGATTCTCGCACTCCCCTCGTCATTTACTCCCCCCATGGCCGGGCACTTCTCACGCTCGCCGAGCAGACGTTTGAGGCCGTTAATCCGGGTGTTGACATACGCTGGCTCGACATGGGATCTCAGGATGCGCTCGACCGTGTTAGGTCGGAGCGGGCAAATCCGCAGGCAGATGTGTGGTATGGCGGGCCGTCGATGCTGTTCGCTCGAGCAGCCGCGGAGTCGTTGTTGGTTTCGTTCCGTCCCACATGGGCAGGTGCGATTCCCGAGCGAGCCCGCGGGCCGGGCGACTTCTTCTTCGCAGCCTACGAGACCCCGGCCGTAATTGCGTTCAATTCCGAGGCATTGGATAGATCGGAGGTCCCATCTGATTGGGACGCGGTCCTCGAGCCGCGTTGGACCGATGAAGTACTCATACGCGATCCGCTGGCGTCGGGTACGATGAGGTCCATTTTCGGGATGATCGTACAGAGGGGGCTCCGGGACAATGGTGACACAGCAGCCGGTTTCGAGTGGCTGCGCCGGCTCGACGCTCAAACCCGTGAGTACGTGCTCAATCCGGCCCTGTTGCATCAGAAGCTGCTGCGCCAAGAGGGGACAATTACCCTTTGGGATCTCCCCGACATTCTCACCGAACAGCGTAAAGGGAATCCTTTCGACTATCTGCTGCCATCGAGCGGCACACCGGTCATCGAAGACGCGATCGCAATAGTGAGGGGCACGGCGCACCTCGAGTTGGCGCAGCGGTTCGTTGAGTGGGTTGGGTCGTTGGAGGGCCAGCTACTCGCGGCCAGGCAGGAGTTCAGGTTGCCTGCGCGCACCGACCTTCCGGTTGATTCTCTCCCTGACTGGGCACGCACGGTCAAGACACACATGGTTGCCGAAGATATGGATTGGGAGTTGCTCGGGAGGGTCGGGGCTGATTGGATGTCCTATTGGGATCGGAATGTGAGAGGGAAGGGCAGAGACGGCGGGCGGCGCTAGTGAGTTTCGGATACCTGCAACTGATAGATCTCTCCAAGCGCTTTGGGACGGAAACTGCGGTTGACCACATCTCGCTCAACGTCGCACGCGGGTCCATCCTAGCGCTGTTGGGCCCCAGCGGCAGTGGCAAAACAACGACTCTCAGACTGCTCGCCGGGTTTGAGCGGCCTGATGCCGGTCGAATCGTCGTCGACGGGAAGGACGTTTCGAAACAGACTCCGGTTGAACGTCGTTTCGGCATGGTTTTCCAGCACTACGCTTTGTTTCCGCATTTGACGGTTGCAGAGAACATTGCGTTTGGATTGGCTGACAGAGCTTCGGAAGCGCAGAGGAAAAGAGTCGCGGAAGTACTCGCGCTGGTGGATCTGGAGGGTTTCGGCAAGCGCGAAGTGACTGCGCTTTCCGGAGGCCAACAGCAACGTGTGGCTGTCGCACGGGCGTTGGCGCCAGAACCACGTGTGCTGTTATTGGATGAACCACTCTCGAATCTCGACCCGAGTCTGCGCGAGAAGACCAGGTTAGAGCTGCGCGCCGCGCTGGTGAAAGCGGGGGTCACCACCGTATTCGTGACTCACGAACAGGAAGAGGCGTTTGCGCTTGGAGATCGCGTTGCTGTCCTCCAGGGTGGAGCGCTCGAGCAGATTGGGACAGCACGTGAGCTTTACGAACAACCTACCAGTGAGTTCGTGGCAACCTTCGTTGGGCGCGCAAGCGTAGTCCCCGGAGAGTTCCTTCATGGGGGGATGGTGCGCGTCGGCGATTCAGTCGAATGGCCTGCCGACAGCCCCGTAGATCTGTCACACGGTCAGCGCGTGTCGGTCGTCGTTCGACCCGAGGCGCTCTCTTTCTCAGACGGACCTGGTATAGAAGGCACTGTGTCCGGTTGTCGATACACCGGCGCTCGGGCCTTCTTTACAGTGACGGCCGGAGACGCGGCGGTGGAGGTAGAGGCATCGGTGGATGCAGCCCGAGTTGGTGACCGCGTTATTCTGACAGCAAGCCGCACACGCTGCTTCCCAGAGGACGCATGAGCTCCCGCGGCCTCCGCGGGCTGCCGCTCACGATCCTGCTCGTATGGATCGTGGTATTCCCGATCGCGTTGGTTGTCGTTGGCTCGGTACGGGGCGACGCGGGGTGGACCTTAGAGTACTTGGCTGTTTTTGCGGGCGAACGCCAGGAGTGGGGCGCGCTTTGGAACAGCCTGTGGATTTCGGTGGCGAGCGTGCTGCTTGCCGCAAGCATAGGAATTCCACTCGCGTTCGTGTTCGAGCGGCTCGATTTCCCCGGGCGCCGATTGCTCGGGGCGCTGGTAGCCCTGCCGGCTGTTCTTCCGCCTCTAGTGGGCGTAATCGCCTTCATGTTTCTGTACGGCGAGAGCGGTTTTGTGGCTCATGCAGTGAGGGTCGTGTTCGGTCTCTCGGAAGATCCGTGGCGTTTGCGGGGTTGGGGAGCAATTCTGCTCGTCCACGCGTACTCGATGTACGTGTACTTCTATCTTTTTGCCCGCGCCGGTCTGGCCAAGGTCGATTCTTCCATGATTGAGGCGGCCCATTCGCTCGGCCACGGCACATGGGGCACGTTGCGGCGGGTGACTCTGCCACTCCTGCGACCTCAGGTCAACGCTGCCGCTTTGCTCACCTTCATGACGGCGTTGGGTTCGTTCAGCGCACCATACGTTTTCGGTGGCGGCTTTAGGGTCATGACGACGCAGATCGTGACCAGCAAGTTGAACGGCGATACCGCGATGTCGCTCGTAGAGACCGCCGCGCTTGCAGCCGTGGCTCTGATCGGATTGGTGCTGTTCAAACGAACCGACTCGGGGCGCTCCGTGGCGGCAGTGGGCAAGGGAATTCCCCCAGCGGCGTACGCTCTGCGCTTGCCGATCGCGCGCTGGGGAGCGGCGATGGTGGGCTGGAGCCTGGCAATCCTCTTGCTGCTCCCACACCTAACGCTCCTCCTGGTCTCCTTTGTGCCGGTTGGCACCTGGACCACTCAGGCCGTTCCACCCGAATACACGCTGGCCAACTACGGGACATTGGTTGCCGACCCGGTTAGGCTGAAGCCCTTGGTCAATTCGCTCTGGATGGCAGGTGTCGCTTCGGTCGCCGCGGTCGCGCTGGCTCTTTGGGTAGGCAGGGTGGTTGTACAACGGCGAGTACGGCTCAGGAACGTCATCGAGACGTTGACCACCGTACCGTGGGCAGTGCCCGGAACGGTGCTCGCGATAGCACTCGCAACGGCATTCAGCGTTCGGGCTCCGTGGTTCGGACGCTGGGTACTCGTCGGGACAGTTGTGATCCTGCCGTTGGCCTATGTGGTCAGGAACATCCCCATAGTGTGCGGATCGATCATCGCCGGCTTTCGACAGCTCGATCCGTCGCTCGATGAGGCCGCGGCATCGCTTGGAGCCAAGAGGTGGTACACTGTACGCCGAGTGACAATCCCATTGTTGCGACCGGCCATTCTAGCGGGCGGCGCACTGGCCTTCGCCACCGCCCTCGGGGACTTCGTTACATCGATCGTGTTGTACACCTACGATACGCGTCCTATTTCGATAGAGATCCTCTCGGCGCTCCGCGAGTTTGATATCGGCGTTGCGGCGGCATACGGCGTCGTACTGATGTTGATCTCCGCTATCGCTATGGCAGTGGGTACCAAGCGATGAAACGCATTGCGGTGCTCATGGCCGCGGCTTTCGTGGACATGCTCGGGTTCGCGATCATCTTCCCCTTGTTGCCCTACTACGCATTGCGCTTGGATGCGCAGGAGTGGATGGTCGGGTGGCTCATCGCGTCATTCTCCATCGCCAAACTCGCATCGGCCCCTTGGTGGGGGAGGTTGTCCGACCGATACGGCAGGCGGCCGATAATCATCGCGGCTCTGAGCACCTCCGCGATCGCGTTCTTTGTGTTCGGCTTCGCCTCTACTCTGTGGATGCTGTTCCTCTCTCGGGTAATCCAAGGTATCGGAGGTGGCACGACCGGGGTGCTTCAGGCATACGTGGGCGACGCGTTCGAACCGAAGGAGAGGGCCAAGGCACTCGGCTGGTTGACCGCATCGACAAGCGCTGGAGTGATGATCGGCCCCGCCATTGGATCGTTGACATTTGGCTTGGGTGCCGCCGCCCCGGGTATTGTAGCCGCCCTCCTGTGCGTTATGAACGTCGTATTCGCCTGGAGACTCTTGCCTGAATCGACTCCGCGCCGTACGACGAATGATGCAAGAAGAGCCGCGGCCGCGGCAGGACCGCCGCGTACCATTCGTTCCGCCATGTGGCAAGTGTTACGGTCGCCAGGCCACGAAGTGTCGCTCCTGATCTGGATCTATATGGTCGGAATGTTGGGTTTCGTGTCCACAACCGGTGTGTTGGTGCTCTATTTGCAGAGCGGCTTTGCCGTCACAGAGACCACGGTCGGCATCTTTTTCGTGTATGTCGGTGCGATGGGCGTAGTGATGCGTGCGCTCATACTCGGCAAACTCATAGACTGGTTCGGCGAGATCAAAGTGATGAGGCTCGGGGCAACACTGCTGATGTTGGGGATCTTTCTGATCGTGATACCAGATTCAGTTCTTCTCCTTGCCGTCTTCTGGGCTCTGGTGCCTATCGGCACGGCGTGTCTGTTTCCCGCCACGTCCGCGTCGGTAACTCACAGAGTTTCGGAGCATGAGTTTGGTCAGACTTTGGGTGTACAGCAGGCGTTCGGCGGTATAGCGCGAGTCGCAGGGCCGATTTGGGCCACCGCTGTATACCAGGGATTCGGTGCGCAGGTCCCGTTCGTAGTCGCAGCTGGAGTTGTGGGAGTGGCGGTTCTGCTGACGTTCTTGGTGAGAGAACCTGCAGAGCCCGTGACGCTCGAAGAGGTGAAGAAGGAAGAGCCGGTGCCGCTCAAGGCTCGGTAACCTACGGCTCTCCGAATTTCACGTCGATCTGTACGCCACAGGCCTCCAAGAACTTGGTAGGTAGCTCGCCCCCGGCGAATATCGCCACCATGTCGTTGGGGATCGTGGAAACTGTACCGGCTTGATCTCGCAGGACAACGGAGTCGACCTGGATCTCCTGAACCTGGCTCGACCAAATGATTTCCACACGCTCGTGCGCAATGGCGTTTTCGATTCTTTCCAAATTGCCGGGTTTAATTCGAGAGAAGTTGTCACCCCGGTAGGAGATCCTGACTTCGTTGCGTGGCTGATCCGCCAATGCCAACGCGGCCTCCACCGCCGAATCGCCGCCGCCCACTACGATGATTCGATCGCTTTGGAAAGCCTCCGGCTCTCTCAGAGAATAGATGACCTTCGACAGATGTTCTCCTGGCACATCGAGTTTTCGTGGAATGCCCCTGCGCCCGATAGCGAGCACCACACGCTTTGTTTTGTAGTGGTTAGTGTTGCTGGTCACGGAGAAGCACCCGTCATCGGTAGGTGTTGCTGCAACGACAGTCTCCCCGGTGTTGACGGCAACACCGGTTTTGTCGACTATGTCCGCCCAGACGCTAGTCAATTCCTCTTTGGACACCTCTTTGAAACCGAGCTTCCCGTACCCAGGCACTTTGACCGGAGAAGTCATCACCAGCTTTTTCCGCGGGTAGTGCCGCACCGTCCCGCCGATGTCTTCCTTTTCCAGAGTCGCGTACCGCAGTTCGTGGTAAATGCAGTTCACCGAGGCTGAGAGCCCGGCAGGCCCGCAGCCGACGATCAGTACGTCGAGCGCGCCTGCTGGTCCGCGGGGTTCTGTCGCGATCCCCTCAATACATTGCCGACCCTGCTCGAACGCATTGCGAATCAAACCCATGCCGCCGAGTTCTCCGACTATATAGAGTCCGGGGACGTTGGTCTCGAAGTTCTCTTTTATGCGCGGTATGTGAACACCGCGCTGCTCGGTGCCAAAGACCAACTTGATTGCCTCGGTGGGGCAGGCGCGTTCGCAAAGACCGTGGCCGATGCAACGCGCCGGGCCGATTGGTGTAGCCTGTCCGTTCCTAAAACCGAGCACATCTCCTTCGGGGCACACCGATATGCAGTTCTTCGTGCCGACACAGGATCCC
>CAYTDU010000189.1:0-8842 GCA_964436395.1 uncultured Gemmatimonadaceae bacterium
AGACGTCGGCAACTGCGAGGACGATGACTTTCAAATCGCGGTCTCGGATTTTCGCGATAGCTCCTATGTCTTCGCTATCGGCACCTACGTTGGGAACAACGGATTCACTTCTGAGGAGAAAGTCGAAGTTTTCAACGGCGACCAAATGATCGCGGAATTCACTCCCTCAAATGCGACGGATTTTTTCATGGGTGTGGTCTCGGCGGTGCCGATAACCAGGCTGAGGTTCAACGAAGATGCGAGCGGTAACGACATCCACACAACCCTCCTGATCGTCGTTCCCACCGACTAACTTTAAAAATCTCTCGCTCACCCGACACTATACGCGCATCGTTGAAAGGCGGTAGCTAAATGAAGCAGAAGTTTGCAGTTCCTGTTCTGTTAACTGCGTTGGCGCTGCTGGTCTTGTCGCCAATTCAGGCGCAGATAACCTCGCCGCGAGAACACCTCGGCTTCAACATCGGCGACGATTACCATCTCGTTACGTACACTCAATTCGAATCATACGTGCGTCTGCTGGCCGAGGAGTCGCCACGTTTGGTGCTAGAGGAAATTGGTCAAACCGCGGAAGGGCGGCCGCAACTGATGGCGATAATCACGTCGCCGGAAAACCACCGCAATCTCGCACGCTACAAGGAGATCTCCCGACGGCTAGCGATGGCCGACGACCTGACGGATGAAGAGGCCAGGGCACTCGCGGAAGAAGGCAAAGCCGTCGTCTGGATCGACGGAGGCTTGCACGGCACCGAGGTCGTGGGCACGCACCAGCTGCCCGTGCTGATCTACCAGATGGTAAGCCGCACGGATGAAGAGACAATGCGGTTCCTCGAGGACGTCATACTGCTGGCTCCGCACGCGAATCCAGACGGCATGGAGTTGGTGTCGAGCTGGTACATGCGGCACGAGAACCCGGAAGATCGTACCACCAGAGGTTTGCCCAGGCTGTACCACTGGTACGTGGGGCACGACAACAACCGCGACGGGTACATGAACGCCATGCCCGAGACCGAGAACATGAGCCGAGTTCTGTATCGTGAATGGTTCCCGCAAATCATGTACAACCCACACCAGACCGGCCCCGTCGGTGCAGTGGTGTTTGTGCCCCCATTCCGCGATCCGTTCAACTACAACATTCATCCGCTGGTGATCATGGGCATCGAGAAGGTTGGCGCCGAGATGCACGCCCGACTCATTGCGGAGGATAAACCCGGGTCGGGAATGCGATCGGCCGCGAGCTACTCGACGTGGTGGAACGGCGGACAGAGAACCACCCCGTATTGGCACAACATGATCGGCCTGCTGACCGAGATTATCGGGAACCCGACGCCGATGGAGGTACCGCTTGTGCCCGATCGCCAACTGGCGCACAGTGACCTCCCGTACCCGATTCCGCCGCAGCCGTTCCATTTCCAGGATGCTATCGACTACTCCATGACCATCGACCGCGCCGTGATCGACTACGGGTCGAGGAATCGCAGCAAGCTGCTGTACAACCAGTACGTGATGGCGAAGACCGCCGTCGAGCGCGGCAGTACGGATAGCTGGACGATCGATCCTGAGCGTATAGCGGCACTCGAAGAGGCAATGGAAGGCAGAGAAGTTCAGCTCGGCCGTGGTCGCACGGGCGCACCGTCGGAGATGTACCGTACCGTGCTCCAAGATCGCGCCCACCGCGATCCGAGGGGATACATCATATCCGCGGACCAGGCGGACTTCCCCACTGCAACCAAGTTCGTGAACACGCTCATGAAGAGCGGCGTCCATGTTCACCGTGCGACCGCCGACTTCCGCGTGGGTGGCACGTCGTATCCGGCCGGTTCCTATGTCGTAATGGCGGCTCAGGCGTACAGGCCGTTCGTGATCGATATGTTCGAGCCGCAGGTTCACCCCAACGACTTCGCCTATCCCGGTGGGCCGCCGATCGCGCCGTACGACGCCACGGGTTGGACGCTGGCGTTCCAGATGGGTGTCGAGTTCGACCGCATACTCGAAGGCTTCAACGGCCCGTTCGAGAAGCTCGAGGACTTCGCCGAACCGATGGCCGGCACCGTGTCAAACGCGCAGGGCGCGCGCGGGTTTATGATGAGCCACGACTACGTGGACGGATTCAAAGTCATCAACCGCCTAATGGAGACGGGTGAGCGCGTTTACTGGCTCAACCAACCGGTGACGATTGACGGAAACCAGTATCCAGCAGGCACCGTGTACATTCGTTCAGGTCGTGGCACAGCAAACAGGCTCGGGCAGATGGCAACCGAGCTGGGTGTCGATTTCCACGGAGTCTCGTCGATGCCGCGCACCGAGGCGTTGAGGTTGGACGATGTCCGCGTCGGATTGTGGGACAGATACGGTGGCTCGATGCCCTCGGGTTGGACTCGCTGGTTGTTCGAGCAGTACGAGTTCCCATTCGAGGTCGTGTACCCGCCCAGGATGGATGAGGGCGACCTCAATGACGACTTCGACGTGCTCGTGTTCCCGACAGGCGCGATTCCGGAAGGCAGCGCACCTGCCGATGAAGGTCCTTACTCTACCCAGAACTTCGACGTGTCCGACGTACCGGCGGAGTACCATGACCGGTTGGGTAGCATCAGCACGGATGTAACGGTACCTCAGCTCAGAGAGTTCCTGGAGGAGGGCGGTACCATCATCACGATCGGGACCTCCGCAAACCTGGCTATGCACCTGGGGCTTCCGGTGGCAGACCACCTCGTGGACCGCAGCGGCAATCACCTGCCCATGGAAGATTACTTCATTCCAGGGTCCATTCTTCAGGCCCGCGTCGACAACACCAACCCGATCGCGTATGGGTTGAATCAGCACGTGGACTTCATGTTCAATCGCAGCCCGGTGCTCAAGTTGGGGTCCGGTGCGCAGGCTCAGGGCGTACGCCGAGTGGCCTGGTACGATTCGAGCACGCCGCTCAGGAGCGGTTGGGCCTGGGGCCAGGAGCACATACAGAATGGCCTGGCCGCCCTCGAGGCCGATGTGGGTGACGGGAAGCTCTACATGTTCCTGCCCGAAGTGCTGTACCGCGCACAGCCGCACAACACGTTCAAGTTCGTGTTCAACGGCATCTATCTGTCGACGGCAGAGGAACAGAACGCTAACTGATTTTTGAAATCGGTATGCTGCGCAGGGTGATTTACGAAGCCCTGCGCGGCATGGCGGTTTGCTGGGCCTCGACTCCATCGGAGTATCTCAGTGGTTGTGCGTCCGGTAATTCGGTACCACCGCGGCATTTTTTGGCTGATACTCTCTCGCTATTCAACTCGTAAACTCCACACAAGATCCACCAAAGAACTGCGCATATGCTTGATATGGCATGCTAATTATGGCATATTCAACGCAGCGACAACAACCAGAGATGCCGATTCACTGGATCGGCTCGTCACTCGACGACCTACGATTGTTCCCGGAACCGGTTCAGGACGTGATGGGGTACGCCCTGTACCTAGCTCAATGCGGCGAACGTCATGCAGCAGCGAAGTCGCTTCGTGGGCAGTTGAGGGGAATGATGCAGGTTTCGGAGTCGCATTTGGGCAACGCTTTTCGTGTAGTGTACACCAACAAGCTGCGTGGCGCTGTATACGTTCTCCATGCTTTTCTGAAGAAGTCGAAGCACGGAAAGGCAACACCGAGGGCCGACCTGGACTTGATTCAACGACGTTATCATCTGGCTCAAAGGCACTATGAGAGCAAAGGGGAGTGATCTGTCTATGACCAGGACGGAGAATGTGAAGACAGGAAGCCGCAACGTGTTCGCTGACCTGGGCCTCCCCCATGCCGAGGAACGGCTGGCGAAGGCTGAGTTGGCGCGAGCGATCGGCAAGGCCATCGAGTCGCGGGGACTGACGCAGCGGGAGGCCGCAGAATTGCTCGGTGTGGATCAGCCAAAGGTGTCGCAGGTCCTCAACGGCAGATTGAATGGCTTTTCAACCGAGCGTTTGTTGAGGTTTCTGACGAGCCTTGGAAGGGATGTCGAGATTCGAGTGAGACCGGGCAATCCTCGACGTTCAGGGCGGCTGCGCGTGGTTGCTGGGCGATAGGAATGATAGAAACGACCGCGAGGCACTTCCGGCATTCGCTTTCGAGCCTGGTCCAGGCGGCGGATTGTCTTTGCATCTGAACCGACTGTGTAAGAAAGAGACTGCAGCACTCGGAAGTGCTGAGCCTCACGGCTCGCCCTGTAACCGCGTGTCGCGAGCGCAGCAGTGGCAAGTTGGAGAGCCGAATTGTATGCAATGTTATGCGCCCAATCCGGAACCAGCTCCTGCAGCGCACACTGATCGAGGTCTCGCTCGGCAATGGCAAGGAGGTTGGCGATCTCGTCGCGTCCCGCCTCGTGCTCGACCAGCCAGCCGTTAGCCAGCCAGTTTACCAAACTCATTGCCGCTCCCGATCACGAAGAGCTTGGGACCTGACCACACCCTGGCAAGAAAGTCACCCTCCTGCGATACACGGCGTTGGAACTCCTCACTAGTAAACACCGACGGGTTGACCTCTCGCCCAATCCGATCTTGAGTGGGCGATAGCATATCAACAGCCTCACCGAACGCTAAGTCACCGACTATCAAGAGGTCGACGTCACTAGTGGATTTGGGATCGCCGCGCGCCACGGATCCATATACGAACGCGATGGTTATTTGATCTTGTGCGGTCTCGAGTACATCGCGCAGCACATCGACTAGGCCGACAGTCTTGATCACGATGGAGTGAAGCTCAGGATAAAGTGGGCTCTGTCTGCCGGCCTGGTAGTAAACCTGGCGGCCTTCCTGTCTGCGGTCGAGTAGCCCGACCTCTGATAGACGCGCCAGCTCACGCTGCACGGCGCCCTGGCCGACGTTCACAGCGCGAACAATCTCGCGCAGGTAAAACTGATGAGCTGCTTTCGCGCATAACGATCGATCCAGACGTGTGCTTCGGGAAGCCGTGTATCCGCGGTCATCGCATCTGGGTCTCACTTGTGCTGGACATGCTTGCCGGAGGAATGACGGTGCAGGAGTTGTTGGAGGATTATCCGGGTCTGACGGAGGAGGACGTACGTGCTTGCATTGCCTACGGCGCTGAGATGTCACGCGAACGCTACGTCGACCTTCCGACGGGCACTGAATCGTGAAGCTGAAACTGGACGAGAATTTCGGCCGTGCTGCAGCAGAATTGCTCCGCTCTGAAGGTCACGATGTCAGCACCGTTGCCGAGGAGGGTCTAACGGGAGCACCCGTTGCGCACAGGGAGCGTGCAAGGCAAGCTCTGGATCGTTGATCGAGGCTCCCCCGTCAACCTCGCAATCCTTTCTCTCACATCCTCCACCTGCGGCAACAACTTGGCGTCGGCGTCCATCCACAACTCCACGAACACGTTGTGACTGCACTGCAATAGAAGACGAGCGCGGAGTCGGCATCCCCAATGAGGAAACCGGTAGCCATGGTTGGTGTCCGTATTGCTTATCATGCCCCCATCCTGGCTGGCACCGGCTTGAGTTGGCAGTACCATTAAGTTGACGATATTGATGCAAATGCTAGAGTGAGGAGCAGCTCCATGACAAAGATGAAGCTGAAAAGATCGTTCGGTCTCGCGATTCTGTCTGTGATTCTCACCCCAGGATGTACGGACTCACACGCCGGATTGCCTCTCGAGTTCGATGTGCAACTCACTGAAGAAGCTGCTTTCGGCATTGCCGACCTCGGCCTCGAAGTTCCCGTGAAGGGGAGGGTGTTCGTCATCATCACGCGAGACGCCGATTCCGAACCCCGGGAGCAGACCGGCATAATGGGTGTGCCTATTTGGGGAAAGGACGTACACGACCTGCGGGGCGGCGACCGTGTCAGCTTCTCTCACGGTGACCTTTCCACCCGAGGATACCTCTTGGACGAGATCGGCGACATTCCGCCCGATGAGTACACCGTACAAGCGTTCTTGAACGTTTACACGACCTTTCACCGTGCAGACGGGCATGTCCTGGAGATGCATCTCAACAGTGGTGCACATCAAAGCCTGTTTCGTTCCCCGGGAAACGTTTACAGCTTGCCCTCGAGGGTCTATCTGGATCCGAACAGTGACGAAACGGTTGAAATCACGCTGAGCGAAGTCATTCCACCCTCGCGTCCCTTGCGAGAGGGTGAGGTCTTGCAGCAGGGGCTCTACGATGACACGGACTGGGTGAAGTACGTCAAAATCAAGAGCGAGACAGTCTCCGAGTTCTGGGGACACGATATGTATATCGGCGCCAACATCCTGCTGCCGAGAGGTTATGCGGACAACCCCAACAAGCGCTACCCGGTGCTCTACATGCAGGGGCACTCGTCGGGTTTCACACCGGTCCCCTACGCACCGGCACCCTGGTTCAAAGCAGGCTTCACGACCGACAACCCCGGAATCGACAACCAACTCGATGGCTTTTACGAAGCCTGGACGAGCGGCACTCTTCCCGAGATGATCGTCGTGACCTTCCGCGACGCGAACCCTTTCTTCGACACCTCTTACTCGGTCAACACCGCTAATCTCGGGCCATACGGCGACGCCATCATGGATGAGCTTATTCCCTATATCGAGGAGAACTTTCGAATCATCCGCGAACCATGGGCGCGAGCCTTGGCCGGCCGTTCCACCGGCGGTTGGGAAGCCTTGGCCATGATGGTTTGGTATCCCGACTTTTTTGGAGGCACGTGGGTTTGGGCTCCGGACCCCATCGATTTTCGAAAGTACACGCAGATGAACATCTACGAAGATGCCAACGCGTTCTACCGGGAGTACGCCTGGCTTCGCACGGAGCGTCCGCGTCGGCGGGATATCGACGGTCTTCCTCGATTCACGATCCGCAACGCCTTTCACTACGATCAAACCGTTGGGGACAAAGGGCGATCGGGAGGGCAGTTGGCCGCGTGGGAAGCGCTCTACAGTCCTGTGGGAGACGACGGTTACCCGGCGCCGCTGTGGGATCCCGAAACGGGTGCGATCGACCGCGAGGTCGCATCATACTGGGGAGACAATTACGATATTGCCAAGAAACTCAAAGACAATTGGTCCACCCTCGGTCCCAAGCTGCGAGGCAAGCTCCACTTCGCCGTCGGGATCACGGACAACTCGTATCTCAACGAGGGTGTGCATATGATCCAAGAGTTTCTGGAATCGACCACCGATCCGCCCGCCGAGGCCACCTTCGAGTATGGGTGGAGGGGACATCACTCGTGGATCGGTCATAGCCCGGTCGAACCCGAGCGACAAATGACCTACGCGGAGTTTATCCAGGTGCTCGCCGACTATATGCAGCAGCGTTGAGAAGGCATTGTCAACTCAATGGTGCACGGGTGTTAACGAGCCAGGGCTACGGTCCCCCCTCCTCCACCAGCCGAATCTCGAACAGCGCCGGCCAAAACTTGCCGGTAACGAGCAGATTGCCCGTGCCTTCATGATAGGCAATGCCGTTCAGCACATCGGTGTTGCGACTACGATCCTCACTCGGCAGCAAACCGCGCAGGTTGAACCAGGCCTTTACTTCGCCGGTAACTGGATCGATGCGAACCATTCGGTCACTCTGGTAGATGTTTGCGTACAGGGAGCCATTGACGTACTCAAGTTCGTTGATGCTTGTGAGCGCTGAACCCTGATCGTTTACGTTTACTTCCTGAGTGACTTCAAATGTCTCGGGATCGAGATAGCGCAGCTTCGCGGTCCCATCGCTCATGATGAGCGAGGTGCCGTCCGTGGCTAGTCCCCATCCTTCTCCCTCATAGGCAAACGAGTCAACCAATACGAGAGTTGATGCCTCGTACACATATCCCACGTTGGTCTGCCACGTGAGTTGGTAGAGCTTATCCCCCAGCAGCGCCAAGCCTTCGCCAAACCGGTCGTTGGGCAATCTGACTGAAGCTTGAACCTGGCCTGTTTCGAGATCTACCCGGCGCACCTGTGAACGCCCCAACTGTCCAGTGCTCTCATAAAGTTGGCCGTCAGCGTAGAGGAGGCCCTGAGTATAGGCAGCCGTGTCGTGCGGGAAACGGCGGAGCACTTCGAAGTCGGACTGCGCACCGCTGACTTGACAGGCAAAAGCCACGGTCGCCATTGCGGCGGCGAGCGCAGAATACGATTTCAGCAGTGAGGGGTAGCGAGCGGTTGATCTTTCAACGGACATTTGGATCTCACCCTTGTATCGTGGCTCAAGTTTGTGCTGTCAGGCAGTCTCTACGCAAGAGATCTATGTAGGCATCCGGTATGAGCGACGCCGTATCGATTTCGAGCCGTTCCAGCAACCGGTTTGCTTCCGACACACCGGACTCGAAAGGCTCCTGTTCTGTCAATACAACCTCTAACTCCAAAAAGTTGCCAAGACCTTCGACTTCGTCCAAGTGCACCCGGGTGCGGCCCGCCCAATATACAAGGCGTTTCTTTCGCACAATCCCATGAACACCCAGCGTTCTCGACAACAGCTTGCGCATTGCAGATCCAGCCAATACCGGTGCGAGCTGGTATTGAGATTCCTTCGGGCCGGGTAGGTTGGGCCGGGTGTAGTATATGAGTTCTGCAGTCCCATTCCCGAACTCGCGCAACTTGAGGCGTCCCAGGTCAACCTGAAAAAACGTGTCCGTCTGCTGTAGCGTTTCCGGACCCCGGTCGGATAGCTCAGCGACTAGCCGGCGTGTTCGCTCGATGTATTCGATACGGGCTTTGATTTCTACGTTGCGCGCCATTGCTCCTCAACAGTTTCGCGGTTCGCGACGAAGAACCATGCAGTCTCTCACGAGTTGGGTTCTGGTTCCCTTTCCGAACAGATTGGCAACCAAGAGTACGGTACATACTCGATTTCCAGCGGGCCGTTCAATTGCTCCTCGATGACCTCGAGGTC
>CAYTDU010000190.1:0-8753 GCA_964436395.1 uncultured Gemmatimonadaceae bacterium
CTTTCTATTGTCTGTACACGGGATCTATCTCCGCGTTCTTCCGCGTTTATCGGCGGCCAAACAAACGCGGGTACGTGTTTTTAATGGGTCAAACAGAACCCCATAATCTCGTTCAGATGATTCGCCACGCGGGTGTGGTCGGTGCCGGTGGCGCTGGTTTTCCCACTTACAAAAAGATCGAAAATCGAGCCGACATAGTCATTGCAAATGGTGCCGAATGCGAGCCGCTCCTTTCCAAAGACCGCGCGCTGATGGAAAACCATCCCGCCGAGATCATCCAGGGATTGGTAAGTGCGATGCGCCATGTCGGAGCGAGCAAGGGTGTAATTGCCGTCAAGGAGAAGAATCGGTCAGCAAACGCGACTCTCGCTCAACACCTCCCTAGTGAGGTCAGCATCGTCGAGACGGAAGACATCTATCCCGCAGGTGACGAGTATGAAGTTGTACACCACGTCACCGAACGGAGAATCCCAGCTGGTGGTTACCCGACTGATATCGGTGTGCTGGTTCAAAACGTCGAGACACTCTACAACATCCATCGAGCAACACTGGGTTTCCCAGTTACTCACTCTATGGTGACGGTAAATGGTAACGTGAGCAAGCCGTTCACAGCCTGGTTGCCCATCGGCATGTGTTACGGTGAAGCCGTGGCAGCTGCTGGTGGAGCAACCATACCAGATTGGGTAATTGTCGATGGTGGGCCAATGATGGGGACAGTGACCGCCGATCTGTCCACGCCGGTGACGCGCGTATCCAGCGGAATCATGGTGGTACCCAGAGAGTCGCCACTGGCTATTAGGAAAGCCCAATCCGAAGCGGCACTGAAGCGAGTTGGGAAGTCAGCCTGCGATCAGTGTTCGCTCTGCACAGAGTTATGCCCTCGCTACCTACTCGGCTACCCTGTGCAGCCACATCTCGTGATGCGTTCCCTCGCCCTCAGCGGAGTGGAGAGCCAACCTTTGACGCTCTGGGCGCAGTCTTGTTGTGAGTGCAACGTCTGTTCGCTGTGGGCTTGCCCTGAAGGACTCGACCCCAAAGGCGTATGTGTCGCTGCGAAGGCGAAGCTGCGGAGCAACGGAAACTGGCTCTCACCCGAGGAATTGCAGAGACTTTCGAGAGAACCACATCCTCTGAAGGCGTTTCGTGGCGTTCCGACCGAAAGACTGGTTCGACGGCTTGGGTTGACTGGATTCGAAGAAAATGCTCCATTGACGCCACTGGATAGCGAACCGCTGTCAGTGACAATCCCCCTCCTCCAACACGTGGGCCTGCCCGCGGTACCGACAGTGTCCGAGGGAGACGACGTCACGGTTGGTCAAATCATCGCCAAGCCGGCAGAGGGAGGGCTGAGCGTGCCGATCCATGCAAGCATCAGCGGGACTGTAATGTCGGTAGACGACCGAATATCGGTGAAACGTCGGGACGTTTCCGGAGCTGAGCGATGACGAGTTCGATCGGGCTCATTGAGCTTACCTCGATAGCGCGGGGTTACGAAGTTTCTGACGCCCTTCTGAAGGCGGCGCACGTTGAGATCTTGTTCAACCGCACAATCTGCCCCGGAAAGTTCATGGTGATGGTTTCAGGGACAACCGAGGCTGTGAAATCTAGTGTGAAGGTAGGGATTGAGATCGGTGCGGAGGCAGTCGTTGATGAACTGATCATCCCCAACGTTCATCCCGAAGTCTTTCCAGCTATCAGCGGTACCAGGGTCATTGAACAAACCGGTGCGCTCGGCATTGTCGAGACTTTCTCCGTTGCGTCGACTATTGAAGCAGCCGACGCTGCCGTCAAGGCCGCCGCGGTGCAGCTCATTGAGATCCACCTAGCAATGGCCATCGGCGGTAAGGGCTATGTGACGATGACCGGAGACGTTGCAGCTGTTACTACCGCCGTCAATGCGGGAGCTGACTACGTGAGAACGAAAGGACTGTTGGCAGAGAAAGTGATCATTCCAGAGCCGAGAGACGAAATCCTTCAGGACAAGATCTAATCGCTCGTGGCCAACACACCACGGAAGTGTGGTGTCCACAATCTCTTAAATGCGTCTCATGAACATCCAGGCTTTGATAGTCTCCAGGAGTCATTTCAGTTGCCTCCCTCTGATCCTCCATGATCGGCGACCATGACCCACCTGTCACCTTGCTTCAACAAAATGTCCGTCCAGCGACCTGTGTCCGTGTGACGTGTTCCCGACCCGTCAGCGAATGTTCGTGAGTAATAATAGTGCACGATCGCGACGTCTCCGTGGACCTTTACTGCCACAGGATCTACGTCGTGAAGCAGTGTTTCCGAGACCTCAAAACCGAGCGGTAAATACTGTGACATATCCTCTTTGTCACGCGGCAACGCGTGGGTATTCGTCCAACCGCTGAAGTCATCGTGCAGATAGGCAAGGAAACATTCCGCGTCCCCATTCGCGAAACACTGCCAATAGGATTCGACTGAGTCCCAAACCTCTTGTTCCGCTGGCGACCATTGCTGTCCGTGAACAACCAACGGGCAGATCGCAGAAATTGCGAGAGTGAGGATTGCGGAGCGCCGCATGAAGTCCCCCGGTTGATGTGGTGAGGTATCGTGGGTTTGCACAAACCTATAGGCTGAGAGGTAGTCTTGTAAGAGGGAAGCGAGGCCTTCAGTTAGCAAAGAGACTCGTTGCTCTTGTTCCCGACCGCCGTCATTCGCGGTATGCTTTGAGTGAACTCGTTAGCGAGGGGCACCAGTGGCGATCACACCGATAAACGTAGCAGACAAGCTCACTCTGTTCGACGAGCAATGGTCTCCGAAGATCGTCGCACAGATGAACGACCATCACATCAAACTGGTCAAATTCCAGGGTGCGTTCGTATGGCACCAACACGAAGAGACGGACGAGATGTTCATGGTATTGAACGGTGGCATGCGAATTTATTTTCGAGAGGGCTCCGTCACGTTGAAAAAAGGAGAGATGATCGTCGTTCCCAAGGGCGTGGAACACAAGCCGTACGCGGAGGATGAATGCCAAGTGCTCGTCATCGAACAAGCTGGCACGGTGAATACCGGTGACGCTGGCGGCGAAAACACTGCTGCGAACGATGTCTGGATATGACAGGATCGATCATGTGCTAAAGGTGTACCCAAACTGCAGAAGCCAAGCGACCAACGGTTCTGTCAGCGCTGGAAGAGGAACACCATGAACCAATCCCAAGTTCTCTCGGCGGTCGCAGTCCTTTCCTCAATCCTGATGCCACCGGCGATATCTCAAGCAATCCGCGGCGCCGTTGTAGACGACTCCACATCACAACCGATCGTCGCCGCGGAGGTATCCGCCCTCGATACGATGGGAACGATCGTCAGGCAAGCAATCACGGATTCATCAGGACGTTTTCGGTTCTCGATTCCGCCGGGCGATTACTCTTTTCGTGTACTTCAAATCGGTTACACGCCTACCGTCACGACTGTCCTCCATGCTGCCGAGAACGAGCGGGAGATATCGGTAGTCATCAGGGTGCCCTCAGCCAGCACGAATGGAACCGACGAGCCGTACGCGTTAACACCAGTGGTGGTAGAGGCACCGCCTGTCGAACGGTATCTCGCGGCGTTCCACCGGCATGAGACGATTGGCATGGGTGATCAGGTGCTGCGTGAAGAGTTCGAGGAATGGAACCCACAGCAGGTGACCGATGTAATTCGCCGCATGCAGGGATTCACCATCGTCACAAATCCCAATTACATGCGGGAGCTACCTGATGGTACCCTCGACACGCGGGAGTACTTGATCGATGCTCCGGGCAGATCACACCACCGCACTTCCGCATTCACCGAATGCGCGCCACTGATCTTCTTAGACGGAGCGTACCTTGGCAGTAGTGAGACTGTTTATGTCAACAGTCTCCCGCTCAACGCAATCGCGGCCGTTGAGGCATATGCCAGGCAGATCGAGACGCCGGTTGAATACATGAGGGCTGGCAACGACTGCGGAGCAATTGCCCTTTGGACACGCTCAGGTGAACCGGGGCAAGAGACTTCGCAATTTGAGTTGGGCTTGCGTTTCGGAGGCACGGTGGCAGGCGGCGCATTTGTCGGTGGACGCGTAGGTATGCACCTCATCACGCAGTTCGCCGGGCCATTCGAATTCTACCCTGCTCTCTATGTGATCTCGAGCGCGTTCTCGAGCGATCGTACGCCGGAAAACTCGAGTTGGATGGCTCAGATTGCGGTCAGGACCAGTCTTCTCACAGCACCTGTCCAGCTCTACGCCGGGCCCGGACTGGTGTTGATGAAACCGGACGCATCGTACAAGGCTGTAATGGACGATGTGGACATTGACCCACGCTACACCATATTCTGTGGTGTGAAACACGACCTAGGGTTCACTCGCCCATTCGTTGAAATACACCTATTGGACTTCTTCTCCTCCGCCAGCATCTCCGCCCAACTGTTCTTCGGCATTGGAGTACAGCTCTGACCCGACTTGAACAGAAGCCGGGGTCCTGACGATTGTAAGTATGGCATCGTGACCTGAGCCTGTTCACCGGCTTGCCCAAAACACTGCAAACGCGAGGGTGTGACGTCTGATGTCTAACACAGATGATTTGCTGAAAGCATTCAACGCGATTCGCGATGCGCTCATGGCGCCAGATACGGCAACTCTGGAGTCTCTGATCGCCAAAGACTACAGAGGATTCGATCTCAGAGGGAACGTCGAAACCCGGGAAGCAATCCTCGATTGCTACCGACCTGGAGTTGCGCACCTGGAGGAGTTCGAGGTCAACGACATCCGAACGCATCTATCTGGGAACCTAGGAATGGTCACTGGTTTGGGGGCGTTGACGGGTATCTACGGCGGCGACCGCTTCTCGCATACCGTTCGCTTCTGCGATGTATTCCAATTCAGTGACTCGCGGTGGCAGTTGTTGTTCACGCAGACGACTGAAGTCGTGGAAGCCGAGTGAGTCGATCCCGACCACGCAAGGTGCTGTTGGCAACTGCCGGCGTAATCTCCGTTGCGCTGGGGACCGTAGGCATTGTGGTGCCGTTGTTGCCCACGACCCCG
Source organism: uncultured Gemmatimonadaceae bacterium (assembly GCA_964436395.1). GTDB lineage: Bacteria > Gemmatimonadota > Gemmatimonadetes > Gemmatimonadales > GWC2-71-9 > JBDGYW01. The sequence continues at coordinate 5,033 of CAYTDU010000190.1, forward strand.
TTTTTCCTACTCGCCGCGGCTTGCTTCGTCCGCAGCTCAGACGGGCTTTACCAGTGGCTCATCAACCACCGCTTGTTCGGCTCATATATCCGGAACTATCGCGAACACAGGGCGGTTACCTGGCAAACGAAACTCGCTACACTCGCTTTGCTCTGGGTAGCTATCGGTTACTCAGGCTTCGTCATTGTTGACTCCTGGATTGTCCGTTCTATTCTGCTCGTGATAGCCATTGCCGTGACTGTGCACGTGTTGAGCCTCAACACCCTGTCGACATATAGAGACGAGTAAGAGCTCGTTATCGCAGATGAGGAACTCCTATTTTCAATTGACTCCTGCTTTATTACTGTGCGCGATTCAGGAGAACAACCAGCCTGATGCCGCCTGGGAGGCGACACGATGAGGATCGAAAGACAAACGATAACCACACTGCAGCAGTTTTATGCGTTGATGGCTCAAACCCGTCAGGTTCGTTTGAATGCCGTTTCAGGCTACTTGCAGGACAAAGTGGTGGAGAATGAGACCATCGAATCGCTCGAGAACGCGGTAGAGGCTCTGAGGGAGATTCCCTCCGGCACCAAAGGTGCCGAGGTAAACCTCGACCACAACCGGAAGATCGTGATCGACTTGAGCTACGAGATAACCGAGTTGGACAAGGACGTCTTTTTTCTATCACGGGGTGAACAGGCGTTCGAGAAGCACCTCCGCGATCTGCACCCCACACTCGACGAGCAGGTTGCTCTTGGCATTTCCATGCTCGAACCTCTGAAGGTCAGGAACCTGGTAACGGACCGGGACGGCACCGTCAACAACTACTGTGGGCGTTATCTCTCTTCGATCCAGTCCGTATACAACTCCGTTTACATTGCGCGTTTTGCTGAGATGTGCTGCGAGAATACCATTATCCTCACATCCGCTCCGCTCGAGAATGGAGGCTTGGTGGACATCACGACTATACCGACAGGTATCGTGATAAACGCAGGCTCAAAGGGACGCGAGTATCGCGATCTGGAATTCACTCGGCACACTCTGGCTATCGATCAGGCGCAGCAGGACAAATTGGATGAGTTCAATGCCAGGTTACAGCGAATCCTGGAAGAACCAGAGTACGAGAAGTTCGGGCTCATCGGATCGGCTTTTCAGCAGAAATTCGGTCAAACCACAATGGCGCGGCAGGACGTCACGAAGTCGGTTCCGGAGGATGAATCGGCCGAGTTTCTGAAGTTGCTCGAAAGTCTGGTTGCGGAATTGGACCCAAACGGTCAGTTCTTCCGAATTGAGGATACAGGCCTGGATGTCGAGATCATCCTGACGGTACCCAGCGATAGCTCGACAGAGGGACTCACGGACTTCAGCAAAGGGAATGGAGTTGGGTTCTTGAATGAGAGCCTCGGGCTCGACCTCGCCGCCGGGACCAACCTGGTATGCGGGGATACTGGATCAGACGTGCCGATGTTGGAGGAATGTCTGAGGCATTCGGCAGATACCTGGTCTGTTTTTGTAACTACGAAGAACGAGCTGAAAGACCGTGTGACTGCTCTCACCGACAAGTCGATGTTCGTAGACGAGCCAGACACGCTGGTTGCTATCTTCAATGCCTTGGCAATGAACTCGAGCCAGCGATAGCTGCCAATGGCCGACCTTGCGGGCTACAAGGTTCTCGTTGTTGACGACGATCCCGACGCACGGGATTTCATCGGGACAGTACTAGGTGACGAGAATGCCACGATTATCGAGGCGCACAACGGGGTAGAGGCGCTCGAGCTAGCGCGTATTGAAAAGCCTGATTTGGTCACCCTCGATATCACGATGCCCGAGAAGAATGGCGCCGAGGTTTATGCGGAAATGCGTGATGATCCGGCGTTGAAGAACACCCCTGTATTCATCATCTCAGGTCAACCGGAATTGAGAAAGTTGATCTACCAGCGAATCGTGCCTCCACCCGATGGATATCTCGACAAGCCCATACACGAGGATCGGTTTTTGATGTCAGTGAAGAAGCTCCTGGCCCTTTCCTCCCGGCACAAACGGTAGACGACGCATTTTCTACGCACATTTTCGCACTTAGGTCGTAGCTGATGCAAAACGAAGACGATCGCATCGTCTTCAACTCACGGTAGCGGATTCATCTACCGCGCGGCGTCCGTGCTGAACTATCGACGAGGCTCTCGAGGGGATTCCGCTCCGAGGTCTGCAAAAACCTTGTGTAGTCGATAACTGGCTGCCGCCAGTTCATACTCGTGTCGTAGTTTTCGAGCACCTGCTGTTGGAAGAGGTATCCTGCCCCACCTGCACCGATGAAATCATTAACCAGCACATAGTAAGTCGAATCCGGATGAAATTGTCCGGTTGCATTCAATTCGACGTCTCCGTTGGCGGTGTACGTCATCCCACCGACAGCACCGCCACAGCAGAGCAAGTTCGCAACGAGGTCGGCACCGGTAATCGCAAACTCGATCAAACGGTTGTCGAACGGCATCATCCCAACAATGTCATCGATGGTGATAGGTCCTGAATCGACCGCAGCCCGGAATCCCGGCCAGTTGGTGAGCGCAATGTCTGCGTGCGGGTACGCCCACAACCACGCGTCGGCAACCCAGTTCCCCATGATCGGCGAACGCCGCTCGACGCCGGTGACCGTGTACCCTATCCGTTCACTGAGAAGCGAATCGGCTTCTTCCTGCCACTCGGCGATCAGCCTTGCGAGTTCCGCATCCGGTTCTACAGGGTTCCCTGCTTCCGTGTCATAGTTCACCCTCTCGATGTCGGAATCCACGTCGACCACCTGATGGATGATGCTGTCGTAGAGTAGATCTATGCGCGTGTAGCTTCGGAGGCGGCTGCCGCTGGAGATCACCGGAGTGCCGTTGACAACCTCGGAGAACCGCTCGTGGCAATGACCCGCGAGCATAAGATCCGCCAGACCTGGTTTTGAACGCGCGACCTCCACCAATTCGTCGGCACAAACGTGACCCAGCACCACGATCACTTCCGCTCCTTGCTGGCGCATCCTAGGCACAAGACGCTCGAGCACTTCTACATATGGGGTAAACTCCAAATCCGAGACGTTCCTGGGATGGGTGGTGACCGGAGTAGACCTGGCGGTGAGACCAACGATTCCCACAGAAACACCGTTCGCATGCAACATCGTATACGGCTCTGCGAACTCTACCTGTTCCCCTGATTCGGCGTACCTGATATTCGCTGAGAGATACGGATACTCGGCTTCGGCAAACCGTTGTTCCATTTCGGTTCGCCCGAAATCGAAATCGTGGTTCCCGATGGCCGCTGCATCATAGCCGATGGCATTGAATGCCTGCACCGTGGGAGCCCCTTCAAACCACGTTGATATGGACGCACCGGTCCAGTTGTCCCCGCCACTCAGGAGAATGTGTTCGTCGGAGTCGTATCCTTCGAAGTCGCTGAGCCACGCGAGGAGATTCGCGGCACCACCGTGAGTGCGGTCCGATCCCGTGGGTACCTGCGGGAGAAGATGGCCGTGTTCGTCTGTGGTGTGGAAGATCGTCACTGTAACAAGGTCGTTGCTCTGACGCGAACACGCCGGTCCGGACGCCAGTACCAGACCCACGGCGATCACCGCAGCTACTCGGCGCCGTTGTATCAAACACACCCTGCGAGATACTCCATAAGGCTCCCTCAAAGAGGCATTCCTTCAATCCGGATGGGGAATTGCTACTGGGGACGGTATTCGCCGCTGGTGCGG
>CAYTDU010000191.1:0-8702 GCA_964436395.1 uncultured Gemmatimonadaceae bacterium
CTCCTTGAGCGCTTCCTGTCTCGCCTGCAGCTGCGCGATAGTCTCCTCGGCCGCTCGGCGCTTCACGAGGATTGCTGCTTCACGCTCGCGTGCCGCCACCAGATCGTGGCGGGAGCGTTCGAGGTTAGACGTCGCCCGCTGTTCTTCCTGCTGCCGTTGCTCTCGTGCGTTCGATTCTCGAGCTAACCGCTCGTGCGCTTCTTCGAGCAACGCTCCAGCCTCTTCGCGACGCGCGGACGCATCTCTTATTTGCGCACTAATCTCCGCCATTTCGTTCTCGATGGCCGATATCTCACCCGCGTGTGCACGCTGGACTTCGACTTCGCGCAGCCGCGCCCCCTCGGTCTCGTGAACGACATTCCGTTGCGCTGCCAGGCGATCGCGCACGTCACCTTCAGTGGCAGATCTGAGCCCGAGTTCAACTTGCACCGATTCGTGTGCCGACTTCGCCGCCACACGCTCGGCTGCGGCTGCGTCACGCTCCCTTGTCGCACGCGAGGCTTGCTCGTTTGCTTGCTGCCGCTCGTCCATCGCGCGTGCTTTGCGGTTTGAAGCATTATTGAGCCGCTCGGCAGCCAGGTTTATGTCACCGTCGAGTCTCTCAACTTCGACACGGGTTTCGGACAACCGCCTCTCGAGTTCGCTGCGACTCGCCTCAGCGGTAGCCCGCGATTGCGCATCGCCCTCTCTCTCCTTCTCGAGCGACTCCAGCTTCTGGCGCATCTCCGGGATCTCGACTGAGAGAGCAGCGTGACGCTTTCTACGGCCGGCGTCCTCGAGCTCGAACCGATCCAGTACTCTGCGTGCAAGCGTCATGACGATGCCAAACCGCTCGGTTGCGAACTGAGCATGGCGTTCGGCCTTTCCTCTTTGACGCGCCAGGCTTCGCACTTGCGTTTGCACTTCTGAGATTAGGTCGTCCAGGCGTTGCAGGTCTTCCTGTGTCCTCTCCAGCCGTCGTTCTGTGTTGCTCCTGCGATCACGATAGAGTCCAATCCCTGCCGCATCCTCGAACAGGGAGCGGCGCTCATCCGGGCGGTCCGAGAGCAGCCGATCTATCATCTGGGCTTCGATCACCACGCCTACGTCGCTGGCGAGCCCCGTGCCCTGGAGGAGGTCATGGAGGTCTTTGAGCCGCACGACCTTGCCATTCACCAGATAGTCACTCTGCCCCCCTCGAGATAGCCTGCGAGAGAGGACCACCTCGTCGTATGCGATAGGCAGCGTATCGTCGCTGTTGTCGAGTACGAGAGCGACTTCCGTGATGTTGATGGGGCGCCGCTTGGCAGACCCTTGGAAGATCACCTCTTCCATACGAGCCCCTCGCAGCAATCGGACGCGCTGCTCACCCAATACCCAGCGGACCGCATCGGAAATGTTGGACTTTCCGCATCCGTTGGGGCCGACAATCCCCGTGACGCCTGCCTCGAACGGCAGACGTAGGTTGTCCGCGAATGACTTGAAACCCGACAACTCCAATCGGGTGAGTCTCATCGTGCGATTCCTACCCTCGTTACGAGCACCTTAGACAGGCTGCCTCCATTCCCTGCTAGCACCGAATCCGCCAACTCAGCCTGCTCGGGAGACTGGAACGCCCCAAACAACACCTGGACGGACCCGTCAGGCATCGAGACAATGTACGCCGGGATGCCTGATTCCCGTAGTCCCTCCACCTCCCTCCTACCGGACACCGAGTCAGGATGTGTCGATAGCAAGAATGCGTGAGGAGTGACTGCCAGTACTCCGCGCACAGAGCCTATGATGGCCTGAGATCGCAGTCGTTCACGCAACTCCTCCGCGGCAGCTCTATTGGGAACCGCTCCTACGAAGACGCGATACCACACGCTTGCTGAATCTCGGGCTACAGCCGAGATCGTGGCCGGGATGCCTGCATCGAACAGTTCGTCAAAGTGTTCGAATGCGTTGTCCAATCGAGCCCACGCGGCTACTTGAATCGAGTAGGCGAGAGTGTCCACCGGTCCCGAAGGAATCGGCACGGTCGGGAGTGTCTGCTCATCTCGCGTCGACGTGTCGGCATCCTCGCCGCCCGCATCGAGCGGTGCGGTGTCGCGGCCAAGGATCAGCGATACGGCCACAAGGATCACAACGGCTAACGCAACACCTAGGAGTGGCAAGACGACCTTGCTCCGTTCGAAGTTGGTGCTGCCAAGCCCCCCAACCGCCGCAGTTTCATTTCCGTCGTCGGATGCATCGACGTCGGTCACGACTACCATCGGGAATCCACGATCGAGAGCGGAACGAAGAAAAGGATCCCGAGGGTCTCCCGGGCCAAACCCATTGGGAGCTAATGCGATTATGAGATCGGGTGACAGCGAGAGTGATTCCAGTCCGGAGGTCGGCAAGAACAGGAAAAGCAATGCCTCTTCTTTGCGAAACCCTCTGGAGAGGCGTTCCCAGCGTTTGTGCTCCAGCACCGCATCAGCTTCCGCCGTGGGGGTACCGACTCCGATGAAGTGCAGATTTGGGTTCTCATCTTGCGATGCCACGTGTTGCAGCGACGCACCAAAAAGAAACGCATCGACGATCCCGGTATCCAGAGGACGGGTCGCCTGGCTGTGGAGCTTCGGCTCGTCCAGGCAGAGGTCGATTAGCGCCGTTCGCCGTCCGGTCTCTGCCGCGGCTCGCGCAACGCTCCATGCGGCTGCGGTGGCCCAGTCCGAGTCTTCAGCGAGGGGCGTGATGACTATTACCCAACGGTCGGCGAACAGACTGGCAGCTGTCCCCGAAACGTCAGGAAGTGCGAACTCCTGAACTTTCATGGTATGGAACGTTGGATTTCGCGGATGAAGAAGGGGCGCCCCAGTCTTCTCGCGCTTGATTCTGCTTCCTCTCGGGTGGTGTAGGGGCCAATCACGACACGATAGAGATCATCGGTAGAGTCAGGTGGAATGACCGTCGTGGGCATGCCGGCGAGACTGAGCTCTTCGGCCAATGCTTGAGCCCATGCTGCATTTCGTGAACTACTGAACTGCGCAAAGAAGGACCTGCCTGATTCTCCGGTTCCCTGAATGCTGTCGCGTGCCAACTCCAGCGCGGGTCGACGAGGATCCCACTGTGTCACCATCCAAAGGTCTCCACTGCCGGCACTGCTGACTCCCGCCTCGGACAAGTCGTCGCCTGCGTGAGCTACCAAAGTCCCACCGCGGCGCATCAAGACAGTACCATCTGGGGCAATTGATGGAAGGTCGTCCTCCCAGGATCCCGGGAGCGAAGCAACAACTTGCATAAGAGCAAGATCCACGACCCAGACCACTCCCTCGTCTGCCGAATATGCCATCAATCTGCGGCCCAGTGGGCCAACCCGAAACGCGGATATGCTGCCTGGCATGTTTAGCGAGTCGACGACAACGCGTTGAAACCGATCGAGAGACAACAACTTCTGCTCGCCGGCAACGACAAAGAGTTGGTGGCCCGAGGTTGAGAATGTTGCGAGTCGCGGGGATGGGTTTACCGCAGTGAACCGAGTGCTGGTTGGGTCTGTCGGATCAATCGTGATGACGCCGGAATCGACGACCACAGCCGCCAGACGACCCCATTGTGACACTGCAAGCTCGCCGTCGGGGAGTTGGTGCCGGACCGGATCATGTCCTCGGTTCAGCAATACCAGCTCCCGCGTTGTTTCTGTTTCGATTAGCAATAGTACGCGCCCGCGCGCGGCCCCCCACATGCCGCTTGCGGTTTGCAATAGCGTGTCGGGCCAGATGTCGATCGTGCGGTGTTGCACTTGTCCCAGCGTACCGTCCGGATGGAACACATACGCGATTCCAGTCGGCCCTATTGCGGCGGCTGTTACGCCGGAATCGATCGTGCGTGTTCGTCCTGCAACGAGATCCAACGCGATGAGGTCGTTGGTTGTGTCGTCCTCCCGTTCGACCAGCGCGTAGATGAGATCGTCGTCGCCCACGAATCCAACCAATTGCACGGCGTGCCGTCGCCCAAGCTCGAAGCGCCACGTCACTTCTTCGAGGTTGGGGAGCCTGTACAGGCGAGCAAGGCCACCGGATTCTGGAAATCTGAACGCCACTGCAGCCCCGGCGACCATAGAGTTGTTCGCTGCCGAGAATGCCTGTTGCACGGGGTTGGGCCCGGAATCATCGTCGCATGCGCATAGGCCCGCGGCGAGCAGTAAAATCACACAGTAGTGCCTCACGCGCGGCAAGCTAGAACACTGAGCGGAGGGCGGCAAGGGGGACATCAGGAACCAGCGGGGTCCTGACTAAGGGTCAACGTGGGAGCGTCAACCCAGAGGCGCTCGAGCTGATAGAACTCGCGCAGAGTTGGGTGGAACACGTGTATCACAAAGTCGACATAGTCGAGTAATGCCCAGCGCCCCGCTTTTACTCCCTCGGCGTGATGGGCTCTTCGGTCGACATTCTTCAAGGCTTCGATGACATGTTCTGTCAGCGCCCGAACGTGCGTGTCAGATGTACCCGACGCTAGCACGAAGAAGTCGGTCGCATCACTCAGACAGCGCAAATCCAGAACGACGAGGTCGAGTGCCTTGTGGTCGTCCAGCGTTGCGGCTGCGATGCGAATGTCGCGGAGCACCTTCGAAGTGTCGGGAGTTTGATCGGTGGGCTGCGTGGAAATGAATCCCTTTCGGTTGAGAAGACCTCAGTCTTCTACTTGATAGAAAACACCCCACGCGCCGGGACCAACATGGACTCCAATTGCCGATGTCACGTCTTCTAGGAAGCAACAGCGGGGCGTGAAGCGTGCAACTAGTTCTGTCTTGAGGCGTTCGGCGATTTCTTTGGCTCCGGCGTGTGCAACTCCCATCCGCAGTAGTTTGGGACGAGGAGTCAGCCGCTTGTCGAGGTGTTGTAAGATCCGCGGTATCAGGGCATCCCGACCTCGCACACGGTCTATCGGTACGATGCGGCCGTCCGAGCTTACGTCGAGTATCGGCTTGATGTCGAGCAAACCACCGAGCCACGCGCGGCCGCGGCTCACGCGCCCAGATCTAAGCAGATTGTCGAAGACGTCAACTGTGAACAGGCCGCCCGATTGATCCCGGATACGATTGATTTCTCGTGCGATCACGCGTGCGTTCTTGCCCTCTTCAGCGAGTTCGGCCGCGCGCAGAGCCAGCAATCCGAGGCCGACTGACGCAGTTCTGGAATCCACTACCGTGATGTCGTCGATGCCTGCCGCCTGCGCCGCCGCGCTAGCAGATGCCAGAGTGCCGGAAACTCCTCCGGAAATGAAGAGCCCGATCACCTCAGACGCTACCGATCGAGCATCTTGGAATGCGCTGGCGAATGCTCCAGGCGTGGGCTGTGAAGTAGTGAACACACCATCTGAATTGCGCATGCGATCATAGAGCTCGGCACCTCTGATCTCAACGCGGTCCTGAAGTGTTTCCGAATCGCCGATCACCTGGAGCGGAACAACCACTATGCCGAGTTTGTCGATGGTCTCATCGGGCAGGTCGCACGATGAGTCAACGACTAATGCAACGCGCCGGGTGCCTGCAACGATTACCTCGTGTTGTTCCCGCATGTCGTCGGCCTTGGTGGATTGAATCGTTCCCCATTGGCCCGCCAATGCGAAGACCTCTTCGGGCACATCGGTATGAATATGAATGCGCAGCATATCATCTGCTGCGAGAACCACGAGTGATGCACCGAGTTTCCTCATACGAGAGCGGATTTCGGTGCTCGGCGGAATACTCGAGCCGCTCACCAAGACCTCGGTGCAGTACTGAAAGTCGTTCTCGGCCAATGCCTCCGTCAGGGCTGCGGCATTCCGTGTTTCGTGTGCAGGAAGCACCGACGCCTCCAAGATCGGATCGCCGTGGATCAGCTTGACTATCCCTTCCAACATTCGTACGAAGGCTTTGGCTCCAGCATCGACTACACCCGCATCTTTGAGAACCGCAAGGAGCTCGGGAGTCTGCTGAAGTACATTGTTGGCGTGATTCAAAACCCGAGTCATGAGATCCACGAAGTTCTCTGAATCACGTGCCGCCCTTTCGGCTTCATCTGCAGCCTCGCGTGCCACGGTGAGGATGGTACCCTCAACCGGCGCGTCCAGCGACTCGTGGAGCCGTTCTGCCCCCCGCCGTATCGCCCGCGCCACATCCTTCGCTGTGGCGGTCTCCAGTTCCCCCATGGTGTCGCGAAAACCCACGAGGAACTGCGAAAGGAGCATTCCAGAGTTGCCGTGCGCAGCAAACACGCAAGTTTGAGCCATCGCCTTTACCACAAGAGGCAGAGGCGCCGGACCGAGCTTTCGCACTGCCTCAGCAACGGCGCGGAATGTGGATGCGAAGTTGGTACCTGTGTCGCCGTCAGGCACAGGAAACACATTGATGCGGTCGAGTTCCTCTCTGCCGGCATCGACCCAATCGGCCGCTGCCAACAGAGACGCCCTCAAGCGAGGGCCGTCCAGGTAGGCAATCCCGACGGCGGCGTCGCTCATTACTCTTCTTTTATGACCCAGACCCTGACTTCGGCGTGTACGTCGTGATGAAGCCGGATAGGAACTTTGTAGATGCCTATCATCTTGATGGGTTCTTCGAGGACGATGATCCGTTTATCGATTTGGTACCCGCGATCGGCTAACTGCGCGGCAATGTCTGCCGAGGTTATCGACCCAAAGAGCTTGTCTCCCTCGCCGGCCTTGACTGTGAACTCGATAGACAGGCTTGCGAGTTTTTCGGCCAATATCTCTGCATCGGCCTTGTCCGACTCGGCCTGCTGAGCACGCTGGATGGCTTCGGCATCCACGCGTTTCTTGTTCGCTTTTGTGGCGAGATACGCCAGACCACGCGGGATCAGGTAGTTGCGCCCGTACCCGTTCTTAACCGTCACGATTTCCCCTGCCCGCCCAACGTCTTTTACAGTCTGTCTCAGAATAACTTCCATGTTCACCCACCTGCTCGCGGTGATTCCCACCGCTTTCGAAGGTCGAATCTAGTATCGACGACTCCTAAAAGGATCGCCCCAATAAGGGCAGCTGGCAATAGAAGAAATGCCAGTGCCAAAGCAAGAACAGCGTGGAGCCATCCGCCGCCGATGGCATAAAAAACAACTGTCGCAACTGCAACACCTCGCAGCGCAAACAGACTGCCCAACACCAACAGTACGTTCATCGCCCCCAACTTGGCAGCTGCCAGCTTGGGTACGAGCACCACAACCAGCATGGCTATAGCCGCCCACCCGAGGTGCTCCGTGAATCTGAAGTCGCGGAACCGCCCCGGCGGTACCCCTCGTGGTTTCGCCGCGAGTTGATAATAGATGACCGACGCCAACGCTAAACCTGCCATAATCTGTACCGCTGCGAGCGCAGGGTTGTAGTCGGCCATGAAGCGTAGAAAGGTATCTGTGAAGTCCGCCAACTGCACCTTGTCTATGTCACGGGCGCCGTCGCCGCCCGCGAATGCCCCTGTCAACACGCGCATTGCGTATCCAACTCTGTGCTCTACCCACCACTGCAGTTCTCGTAACGATCTGCCGGACGCCGCGAGTAACGTTATCACACTCGTTGCGGCGGTGGCTGACGCCAGAATCACCCGGTGACCCAAACTTGCTCGTGTGTAGAAAGTAACGGGCACAAAAACCGCGACTGCTACAACGATCCCGGCACGCAATACTTGTTCCGGCAGCATCCCCGATTGACCTAGCCACGCCAGGCTCAGGCCGCCCGTGACGATTGCCATCAAGGCCGATCCTCCTGTGAAAGGAGGCGAGAACAGCAACAGTGCGGCGAGAGCCACAAACCCCACTGGTGCCAGCCAGAGCATGGCAACAAACGCGACCAGAAGGTGCGAGTGAGTTCTCAGCCAAGATGATGGATTCACGAATTACCGCCCCCAGCGAGTTCGCTTGGACGGCCAGATCACGCTATCTGCCGTGCCCCTTGATGAAGGGTAACAACGCGAGATGCCGTGCCCGCTTGATTGCCTGAGTCAGCTGACGTTGATGCCGCGCACACATACCGGACAAACGGCTCGGGAGAATCTTCCCTCGCTCGGTGATATACCGTGATAATGTGCGTTCGTCCTTATAGTCGATAATCCGATTCCCAGACTCGCAGATGGGGCACGTCTTGCTTGGCCGTGACATCACTCACCCCCTCCGCTTGTGGTGGTCGTCTGATCTTCCTCTTCCTCTCCGTCTACGTCGGACGCAGGTTCGGTGTCCGCCGGTACCGGTGGTTCAGGTACATCGGATACGGCGTCTCTCTCAAGAGCTACATCTGCATGTTCGTCGTCAGATTCTTCCGCTGAATCCCCAATGTCGGGCCGATTTACAGATAGCCCTTCATTTATCACCACGAGGTAACGGAGCACCGTGTCGTCGAGCTTGATGATTCGCTCAAACTCGCTGAGGAGTGTCGTATCAGCTTCGAATTGTGCCACCACGTAATACCCGATCTCCTTGTTCTTGATCGGGTAAGCGAGTGTGCGTTTGCCCCAGTGGGCAATGCCCGTAATCGGCTCTGCGTTGTCTGGACTCTTGAGGAGATCGTGGAACCGATCGAGGCGTTCGTTGACCTCTGGTTCCTCGAGGGCGCTGTCGAAGATATATACGATTTCGTACTTCCGCTGCATGACACCATCCTTTGGTCTGAGTGACCCCGCTCGTTACAGAAAAACGGAGTAGGTTGTTGTCGAACGTGAGAATGTAGCTACCGCAAAGCTGTTGTGGTAGTGCCCGTCAAGATTCCCCAATCCC
>CAYTDU010000192.1:0-8698 GCA_964436395.1 uncultured Gemmatimonadaceae bacterium
CCGAATATTGTAACGTCAATCATTGAAGCTGCAATGGCGAGAGGCTATTGAGCTTGACGCTTCGTTGACGCCTTCATGGCAGGTTGAATCCGTCTTCAAATGGAGTCAACCATGTCTGTCGACTTGCTTCCGCCACCGCGCCGCGACCTGACCGAGTTCGTGCACTCCGAGGATCCAGACCTCTTCGCAAAGACTGAGGCGTTTGAGGACTACACAGACCAGGTTCGCGCCGCGGGCGTGTACCAGGTTCTCTATCGTCTCGAGCTTCTCGGGCCCCTCGACCACCGCATCACGGTGCGGAACCCTTTCACCGGGAAACCCACTGAGATGGTGTGTTTCGACAGCAACTCATACCTGGGATTGCACCTGCACCCCCGGGTGGTCGCTGCGATGCACGCCGCGGTGGACGACGTCGGTATCGGCACTCCCAGCGCCCAGGTGCTCGGCGGCACCAACCGGTACCTCGTGGCGCTCGAGGAGCGGCTGTCCGCCATTCACGGTCGTGAGTCGTGTTTGATATTCCCGTCTGGATACCAGGCCAACGTCGGTATTCTGACCGGGCTCCTGCGACCGGGCGATCTCGCTCTGCTAGACGCCCACGCGCACGCGAGCCTCCAGGATGGGTGTCGGTACTCAGGTGCCCGTGTCGAGCGGTTCGCCCACGGCGACCTGGGTCATGCCGAGGCTCTGCTGAGAGAGCACCGGGGATGTGCACACTCCGCCCTAGTCGTCACCGACGGCCTTTTCAGCATGCAAGGAGACCTCGCGAACGTTCCGGCATTGCTCGACCTCGCACAACGATACGATGCGCGACTCTACGTCGACGATGCTCACGGGCTGGGCATTCTCGGTAGGCACGGGCGCGGCGTCGAGGATCTTTTCGGCTGTGAGGGCGAGGCAGACATTCTCATGGGCACCTTCAGCAAGGCACCGGGTGCCGCCGGCGGATATGTGTGCGGCGATGAGGGCCTAATCGACTACCTGCGCTTCTTCGGGCGTGCCGGTCTGTTCACCGCAGCGCTTCCCGCGCCGGTGTGTGCGGGTGTGGCAACCGCTCTCGACGTTTTGATCGAAGAACCGGAGCATCGGGAACGGCTGTGGGCAAACACCAGAACGATGGCGGCGAAGCTTCGGGCGGAGGGGCTGCGGGTACCGGAGAAAAACACGCCCATCGTGCCCGTGTTCATCGGCGACGAGAACTTGCTGCCCCTGCTCGCTGTCGAACTGTTCCACGGGGGCATCAAAGCGGGGATCGTGCAGTACCCGGCGGTGGCGCATGGCGAGGCCATGCTGCGGTTCACGATAAATGCCCGCCACGACGAGGCCGACCTGAACCAGGCGGTCGAAGTGATGGCATCGCTCAAAGAGCGGTATGAACTGCCGGGGGCGCCATGACTATGCACCGATTTCCTCGAGCGGGATTCTGGCCGAGGTATCTCATAACCGTGCGGCCGTGGTTGTGTCTGGTATCGGGCTCGGCGGGGTTGGTCGGATTGGCATTGGCTCCAAACATCGGTACGCTGAAGCGGGCGCTGGGTGGCATTCTGTTCTTGGGCACATACGGTCTGGGTCAGGCCTTGACCGACACCACGCAGACCGACACCGACGCCCTCTCCGCTCCGGAGCGACCCCTGCCACGCGGCGAGCTGCACGTAGGCGACGTGCGGAGGGTGTCTCTCGCCGGTCTGACGGTTTTTGCGATCGTGTTCGGGTGGATGAACCCCTGGACGCTGCTCGTCTCCGGCGTGGCGGTTATCGGAGCTGTCACGTACGCACCGCTCAAACGACGCTGGTGGGGTGGACCTCCCTGGAACAGCTGGATCGTTGCCTTTCTGGTATGGATTGGTGTTTTGGTGGGTGGCGGCGACCCCGTGACCGCCCTGTCGCGCCCGGGAGTACTCGCGGCAATGGGCAGCACGTTCTTCGGCTACGCCGTGTTCGTTCTGATCGGTTATCTCAAGGACGTCGATTCAGATCGTCAGACCGGGTACCAACCTGACGTGGATCGCAGTCGGCCTAGTTGTGCTCGTGGGTCCCAGCCTTGTTTACCGACCCAATCGGGAGCAGGTGTGACGACGACGGCGCTAGTGGCCTTGAACCCGGCCGCACATCAAGGAGCGGCGCTACGACGCTTCGCGGAGGTCCGGCCACTCCTCGCGCGGACGTTTGGAATATCGGTAGTCGAGACCACCGCGAACGACAGCTGGAAAGCTGCGGTGGAAGAGGCACTGGACTCCGGCACGCGTGTTTTCTTAGCGGCGGGCGGTGACGGAACAGTGCATCGTTTGGCAGGTGCAATTCTCGCCGCGAGAGGGAATGTGCCACTAGACGACATCAGCATCGGTGGCATCGGCCTTGGTTCGAGCAACGACTTTCACAAGCCGGTGACAGCCGCCGTGAACGGCATACCCGTTCGGGTGGATGTAGACTCCTCCTCTCCGCGCGACGTATTGCGTGTCTCATGGTGCGATCACGACGGTGTGAGACACGACGACGTGGTGATGGTGAGAGCATCGTTCGGGGTCACCGCCGCGGGCAATGCCCTGTTCAACAAGCCGGGTCGGACCCTCGCTTTACTCAAGACGCATTGGACCGGGGTTGCGATACTGTGGGCAGCGTTACGCACGTTGATCGCGTGGAGTGACCTGCCGGCGAGACTCGCAATTGACGACGAGCGGCTCCTGGCCGTGAACGTCGACTCTGTGGTGGAGGAGGTGCGCGCGGGGTTGTACGACCCGTTTCTGGCGGGTTACATGGCGGTTGTCGCCGCGCTATCGGATCTGGCAGCGGTCGGCGCCGAGACGCTCGGCGTGTTGCTCTCGGTCACACTGCCCGGAGAGGGAACTGAGGAGGTCCAAGCGGAGGTGGCTCGAGGCGCACGAGAAGCATGTGAGGCCGCGGGAACGTTCGTGCTCGGAGGTGACACCAACGAGGGACCGGATCTCGCGATGAGTTGCACCGCGGTCGGAACGGTGCCGGACGGGGCTGCGCGTTTGCGGGTGGGTGCACAACCTGGAGACGATCTGTGGGTCACTGGTCCGTTGGGAGCCGGCTCGGCTCTGGCGGCGCATGTGCTGCTCGGTGTACCGGAGTCCGTGTACAGTCCAGATGACTTCCGGCCTCAACCGCGGCTGCGGGAGGGCATCGCATTGCGGGGCCTCACGTCTGCCGGCATGGACACCAGTGATGGGCTCGTCGCGACGCTAGACCAGATCGCCCGCCTTAACGACGTTCGGCTGGTAGTGGACGGACCGCTCGAACGTCTGCTGGATCCGCGAGTTGAGGGATTACGACAGCTCGGCCTGCCGGCGCTGGCGTTGCTGGCCGGCCATCACGGCGAATTCGAACTCGTGTTCACTGCCCCCGCACGGAACGCTGCAGAAGTGGAGCAGATCGCTGAGAATCTCGGAGGGTGTTTCCTGAAGCTGGGTCGAGTGGAAGTGGGGAGTGGTTTGATAATGGGAGGCGTCGAGGTCGATGCTGCGGCTTTGCGCAACCTACTTCAAGACGTGGGCGGCGACCCGCATGCTTACGTGACCGAGCTCGTGCGGCGGACCAGTGCATGGGCATGATGACCGCCTTGGCTCGACAATTCGCCAACTTTCTAGATCTGTCGTGCGTTTGGTCGAGGTGATATACATGGTAGACGGCGACTCGCTGACCAATAAGCCCGGCACCTATGCACTGGTGCTCGTGTCCGCGGCTGCGCGAACCATCCAGGTAGGAAAGCTCGGCGAGCTCGCAGTTGAGCCGGGATTCTACGTCTACGTCGGCAGCGCCGCCGGACCGGGAGGTCTCAGGGCACGAGTTGCGCGTCATCTACGGGATTCCAAGCGAATCCACTGGCACATCGATTATCTGAGAAGCGTCGCAGCGGTCGAGGAGGTGTGGTTCACCACACAGGCGGGCGGTACAGAGCATCGCTGGGCTAACGCACTCGGCAGCATGCCGGGTGCGTCGGTGCCACTTCCTGGTTTCGGATCGTCAGACTGCCGTTGTGTATCGCACCTATTCTACTTCTCGTCGCGACCGGCAGTGCGTGACATGGTGGATATCTCAGGACCAGATGAAGGATTGCACCTCGCTCGACAGGAAGCGGCCGACCGGTAACTTGTGTGAGCGCCAAAGACTCAGCTCAACGGCTCACAGCCCCAGGATAGTCGAATGAGAACAGCCCGTCCATACCTACCAGTTGCCCTGATCTCTTGTTGTCTCACGGTCCCGGTGATGTGCGCCGGCCAGACTGAAGAATTCCGTGCGCATCCCGCATACGGGCTGTTGGAGAGGCTCCTCGAGCCTCCTGGTCAGATCTTGGTCCAGCAGTTCTCGAGTCACAACAAGGAAGGTCTCAACGGAGACGAAAACTGGCCGCTCTATTTAGACGAACACGGGGATGATGTCATCTTCGATGCATCTGGTCCGGGGTGCGTGAAGAGCATTTGGGGTACCAACTATGACGCCGAGTCGGTCGTCAAATTCTACTTCGATGGCGAGGCGGAACCGAGGATTACGGCCAACTACATCGACTTCTTCAGAGGATCTTTGCCGGCCTTCCCACCACCGCTCGTGTCGTACGAGAGACAGGGGAATTGGGGTACAAAGCCCTTCGCCGGCAACAGCTTCGTGCCAATACCGTTCGAGAAATCTCTCAAGATCGCGGTGACCGGGAACTCCCGGTTCTTCCACGTTATCTGGGAGCGTTATCCGAACGGGGCAGAGGTGACTTCCTTCACGGGGGGAGAAGACCGCTCGAAGCTTCTCAGTAGCTTCGATCGGTTTGGTGAGGATCTCTTCATTGAAAACGACTTCGATCTGGTCCGGAAGGAAACGGAAATCGTGGAGCCCGGGCAGGAGGTTGCCCTGTTCGACGCAGAAGAGACTTCCGGCATCATCCGCAAGATCGTGCTCGAGGGCGATGGCTCCCCGGAGTTCTTTCAAGAGTCATGGATACGGATGCGCTGGGATGGTCACAGGCGATGGGACGTTTATGCGCCAGCAGGGATCTTCTTCGGCTCGGTAAACGAGGCACACGAGGTGCGATCGCTGCCATTTCGTGTGGACGTATTAGAGGGCGGCCGTGTTCGACTCACAGGTTACTTCCCGATGCCGTTCTGGGAACAGGCGGAGATCCAGTGGGTCAACGCGTCCGACCACCGGCTGGCACCCCTCAATTCTGAAATCCACGTGGGTCAGAACGACCTCGATCCGACTGGCCTCTACTTCACAACGACCTATCGTGCGGGTCAAACGACCTATGGACGCGACTGGCTGTTCTTCGAGAGCCCGGGGGCCGGATGGTTCGTCGGAGCAGTGCAATCGATGCAGGGTGCCCACTACTGTGAAGGTGACGAGCACTTCTATATCGACGGCGCCGTCTCGCCGCAGTTCAACGGAACTGGAAGCGAAGACTATTATCTCGCCTGCTTCTGGCCCAGCTTGGAGTTCGACACGCCCTTCGGGGGTGTGGCGTTGGACATCCAGCAAGAGGGGGGCGGCGACATGGTGGGGGCCTACTACGTGCCCAGCAACTACAGTCGGTTCCACCTGGAAGCGCCCATCCCGTTCCACCGATCCATTGATGCTCGAATACAACACGGTGGCCTCAGCCACATTCGCTCCAACTACCGCAGTCTCGCGTTCGCCTATCTGAAAAAGGAGCCGATGCTGTTCAAGACGGATTTCATCGATGTAGGGAATTCCGCAAGCGAACGGCATCACGAGTACCTAGCCTCGGGCGAGTCGGAAGTGGTCACTCTAGAGGGCAGCCCCGAAGGTTCTTACTTCGAGTCTTCATTTACCGGCACGGGACGTCGTCATGCGAGTGGCGAGGTGACATTCACCGTGGCTATCGATTCAGGAAACCAGGGAGTCAGATTAAGGCGGCGGCTGGATCAAGGGAGCCCGCGCCAGAATGCGCGTGTGTATGTCGATGGCGAGTATGCGGGCCAATGGTCGCACGGATACGTCAACGAGTTTCTGCGTTGGTTCGACTTGGATTTCGACATTCCGCCCGCACTTACCCGGGGAAAGTCTTCCCTCGATTTGAGACTGGAAGTGGACGTTGGTGAGGGGAGGGGGGAGTTCACGGACTTCGAGTACGAGGTGTACTGTTTTAGGTACAAGTGATTTGTCTTGTCTGTAGACGAAAACAGGGTGCCCTCGATTTCTTTGGACAGTGGATAACGATTAGACGGTCAGCTTCAGTTCCTGAAACACTAACCAGGTTGAGCCGCCCTGTTGACAGCTGTGACTTGCGCCACGACATTCAACTCATCATTTGATGAGTCACCATTTGGTGAGTTATCAAAAGGTGAGTCTACACGGCCGGAGGCGGTGAATGCATCGATCGTCCAACCCTTTCCAGGTAACGCGACTCCCATCGGCTGAGGAGTTTTGCAACCGGCATGAGGAGATTGCTAGAATGCGCCGCACGTGGGTGGAGCGTGGCGGCAAGCTGCTGGTGTATGGAGACAGGCGCCAGGGTAAGACTGCGGCGTTAGAAGCGGCCGCGGAGCAGGCCAAAGCTGCGGGTCGAAAAGCAGTCGTCTTCAGTCTGGCAACAGCAATCGGTCCGGAGGACGCCGTTCAACGGCTCGTCCGGTCAGTCCAGCGAACGATCGGCCGCTCATGGAAGACCATTGTCCAAGACATGGCCGCAAAGCTCCGCTTCACCGTAACTATCAGCCCCGGAAATGCTCCAGGGGGGATGCCCACATTCAACCTCGGCCTCGAACCAGGCGCGGCTGCCACGGACTCGCGTTTGTTCACTGATGCTCTCGACACCATTGAGGAGGAATTGGCGCGGAGACGGCTGCGGCTTGGCTTGGGTATCGACGAGTTCCAACGGCTTCTGAAATGGGGTGGCGAAGACATCGAATGGGCATTGAAGGCAGCCTTCGAGAAACACACGCAACTCTCGTACGTCCTGGCCGGTTCGGCCACCACCTTGATTGAAGAAATGGTCTCCCATAAGAATCGTGCACTCTGGAAGACCGTCGAGACGATGAGGTTGGGTCCGATCGAGCCAGATGAGTTCAGTGAGTGGATTGTGACGCGTGCCCGGTCCACTGAAGCACCACTGGCTAAAATGGTCGCGACGCGCATTATTGCGCTTGTGGGACCGCGGACGCGAGACGTCATAGTGCTCGCAGCTGCGACATGGGAGGACGCCCGCGCAAACGGTGGCTCAGGCGATCCTGAACGTGCGCTAGCGAATCACGTTGCCAAAACCGCTGATTTGCACGGGCGAATATGGGGGCAACGCACCGACCGCGAGCGACGGTTGCTCCGCATGTTGGCCGTTAACCCGAATGTGGAACCGACGGCCGAGGCTGTGAGGCGGCGTTTCGGGTTGGGGGCGTCGAGTACGGTGACGAAAGCGCTTGGCGTCCTGGTGGCCAAGGAAGTTTTGGCGCGTGACGGGCGTAAATTCGTATTCGACGATCCGTTCTTCCAAGCCTGGGTGGCACGATCGACTGGGGATGATGTCCGGCCGTTCGCTCCGTCATGACGTCCTCCAACACGAAAGCCTACGCAAAGGAATAGCCGTGTTCCCCATGAAGACAACACGATTCACAGCGTTGCTGCTGCCGGTCGTGCTGGCGCTTTGCAGCTGTACGGCACCTCTCCCTCAGCGCTACGGAATGGTCGTTGGTGTGACAAAGGAGAAGCTGGAATACTACAGGCAACTCCATGCCGATCCTTGGCAGGGTGTGCTGGATCAGCTCGACCGTTCCGAGATTCAAAACTATTCCATATGGCTTGTCGAACGCTCACCGGACGAGTACCTGTTGTTCGGATACTTCGACTATACGGGCGAGAACTTCGACGCGGATATGGAAGCAATGGGTCAGGATACCGAAACCCAACGTTGGTGGAGAGAGACCGCGCCTTGTCAGACGCCGATTCCGACAGCCCAACCGGGCCAGCAGTGGGTGATGATGGAGGAGATTTTCTACCACGATGGTCGGTATCCCAATGCGCCGCTGATGCCCCCTCCACCCGCGTTTGAAGCAGGTCAATCGAATTAGGCAGGTCCAGGAACCTGACTGAGCGTCCCGATGACGTCTCGCGAGCGAATCCTGGCGGCGATCGAGCACAGGGAACCGGACAAGGTACCTGTCGACCTGGGCTCTACTCCCAGCAGCGGCATCTCGGCGATCGCTTACAACAGACTCAAGGCATACCTCCGCTTAGACCCAGGGCCGACTCGCGTGTACGACGTGGTCCAGCAGTTGGCCGAGCCGGACATGGAGCTTCTGGATCGGTTCGGCATCGACGTGCTGGACGTCGGCCGTACGTTCAATACGGCTGACGGTGATTGGCGTGACACGACACTGACCGATGGAAGCTCGGCTCTATACCCGCAATGGTTCGAGCCCGAACCCAAAACCGGCGGAGAGTGGATCGCGAGATCGGCCGACGGCACCCCCATCGCCAAGATGCCCGCAACCGGCACGTTTTTCGATCAGACTTACTTCCCGTATGTCGATGGCTACCCCGCTTCATATGCGAGTTTGGACGAAGAGATGGGCAAAGTGCTTTGGGCCGCGTTTGCGGTTTGCCCATGGGACCACATCGACGACGAGGGATTCTGGGAAACCCTGAGGTCCAACGCACTGCTCCTGAGGCAAACCACCGATAAGGCACTGATGATCGGGGTCGGCTGCAACCTGTTCGAGTGGGGCGCCTTCCTGAG
>CAYTDU010000193.1:0-8690 GCA_964436395.1 uncultured Gemmatimonadaceae bacterium
TGCGGCCTCGGGTCCAAAAGGCGCATTGAACGTTCCCGCAGATACCGTCTCGAAGTCACCGGCCAACTGTCGGACGGTGATATCACCACATTCCTGGCACTGGTTCACGATCGCATGACCGAGTGTCGATACGTCGAGCCTCTTGAGACCTTCGCAACCGGCATCGAACCCGAGACAACGTTTGAAGTGCCTCTCCTAGAAGAAGGACGAGCGGCGCTCGAACGTATCAATCGTGAGATGGGCCTGGCGTTCGACGAGTGGGATCTGAACTACTACACGAAGCTCTTCATGGACACCATCGGCAGAAACCCCACCAACGTCGAATGCTTCGACATCGCGCAGTCGAATAGCGAGCACTCACGACATTGGTTCTTCAAAGGCCGGCTCGTCATAGATGGACAGGAACAGCCCAAACACCTGATCGCGTTGATTCAGGACACTCTGGAGGCGAATCCATCCAACAGCGCAATCGCGTTTCGCGACAACTCCAGCGCGATTCGCGGCTACCCCATACGAACCGTCGTTCCGGGGGAACCGGGGCGATCGTCACCCTTCGGGATGAAAGATCTCGACTATCACATCATCTTCACGGCTGAGACACACAACTTCCCGTCAGGCGTGGCACCCTTCCCCGGCGCCGAAACTGGGACGGGCGGTCGCATACGTGACGTACACGCAACCGGGAGAGGGTCCTTGGTCGTAGCGGGAACGGCGGCGTACTGCGTCGGCAACCTGCACATCCCAGACTACGCGCTCCCCTGGGAAGACACTTCATTCGCTTACCCTGACAATCTCGCACCTCCACTGCAGATAGAGATCGAGGCTAGTGACGGGGCGTCGGATTATGGCAACAAATTCGGTGAGCCCGTCATTCAAGGTTACACCCGCTCGTTTGGGCAGCGTTTGCCGAACGGTGAGCGTCGCGAATGGATCAAGCCGATCATGTTCAGCGGCGGGATCGGTCAGATGGATGCCAGGCACGTGACCAAGGGTGATCCGGAAGAAGAAATGCTGGTCGTCAAGATCGGCGGACCCGCATATCGAATCGGGATGGGCGGTGGCGCGGCGTCGAGCATGGTCCAAGGAGAGAACGTAGCCGAACTCGACTTCAATGCAGTTCAGCGCGGCGACGCAGAGATGGAGCAAAAGGTCAACCGCGTGATTAGGGCCTGTGTGGAACTCGGCGAAACAAACCCCATAGTGAGCATTCACGATCAGGGCGCCGGCGGCAACTGCAACGTGTTGAAGGAGATAGTCGACCCGGCTGGCGCGCAGATCGAAGTTCGCGAGATCCCGGTTGGTGACGACACTCTGTCAGTTCTGGAGATATGGGGAGCCGAATATCAGGAGCAGGATGCGCTGCTGTTGCGACCTGAGCACGCTGATTTGTTTTTCGAGCTTTGCGATCGAGAGAACGTATCAGCTGCGTTCGTCGGCAGGATCACGGGGAGCGGCAAGATCGTGCTGCACGATTCGGTGGACGACTCAACGCCCGTGAACCTCGACCTCGACGCGGTACTTGGCGACATGCCCCCGAAGGTGTTCGAGGTAGATCGGGTGGCGCCGGTGCTTCGTCCGCTTGACCTGCCGCAAGGCACGACAGTCCAAGATGCCCTGGACCGCGTGCTGAGACTGCTCTCGGTTGGCTCCAAGCGGTTCCTGACTACCAAGGTCGACCGGAGTGTTACGGGCCTCATCGCTCAGCAGCCGTGTGCTGGCCCGTTACAGCTCACCGTCGCTGATGTTGCCGTGATTGCGCAGAGCCATTTCGGAACGACCGGAGCGGCAACGGCCATCGGCGAACAGCCGATCAAGGGTTTGATAGATCCGGCTGCGATGGCGCGGATGAGCGTGGGTGAGGCGCTCACAAACCTGGTCTGGGCACGCGTCAGCTCTCTGGGCGATGTGAAATGTTCGGGGAACTGGATGTGGGCTGCTAAGCTACCTGGTGAGGGTGCGGCGCTGTACGACGCCGTGGTGGCGATGCGGGACATGATGATCGAGCTGGGCATCGCGGTCGACGGCGGCAAAGACAGTCTGTCGATGGCGGCGCTAGCACCCGAAGGCTTAGGTGGGGACGAAACGGTGAAGGCGCCCGGTGAGTTGACGATCTCGGCATACGTCACGTGCCCCGACATCACCAAGACAGTGACTCCGGAACTCAAACTCCCAGGCACAGGCCGTTTGCTCTATGTCGATCTCGGAGGCGGCAAATACCGACTCGGCGGCTCAGCGCTCGCTCAAGTCTATTCGCAGGTCGGTGACGACAGCCCCGATGTCGAGCAGCCCGACCTCCTCAAACGTGCTTTCAACGCCGTGCAGGAGTTGATCGATACTCGGGCGATCGCTGCCGGGCACGACCGAAGTGATGGTGGCCTGATCACGGCAGCGCTGGAAATGGCTTTCGCGGGAAACATGGGTATCGAACTCGACCTGGACAAGCCCGGAGTCGATCCGATCGCCGTTCTATTCTCGGAAGAACTCGGACTGCTGGTCGAGGTGGACGAATCCAACGTACAACAGGTCGTCAGCGCCTTTGAGGTGGTTGGTGTTCCCTGCTCGATCATTGGGTCCACGCGCAAAGAGAGCACTGTCGCGATCAGGTGCAACGGTGCAGAGGTGCTATCCGGGGATGTGAGGAAACTGCGGGATGTATGGGAGGAAACCAGTTTCCAGCTCGACCGACTGCAGGCGGCCCCCGATCACGTGCAGCAGGAGCAGTCTGGTCTCAAATCCCGGCGGAACCCGGCATTTGCCGTCCCATACGCGTACGAGCCTACTCTGCCGGCGACCCTCGAGGCAAAAGAGAAACCCAGAGTGGCCATCGTTCGTGAGGAGGGCAGCAACGGCGATCGCGAGATGACGTCTGCGTTCTACGCTGCTGGATTCGAAACCTGGGATGTGATGATGTCGGACCTGCTCGCGGGGCACGTGCATCTTTCTGACTTTCGGGGGCTCGTCTTCGTGGGCGGCTTCAGCTTTGCCGATGTGCTCGATTCAGCCAAGGGTTGGGCTGGAGTCATTCGATTCAACGAAGGCCTGTGGAATCAGTTCCAGGAATTCTACGGGCGCCCCGATACCTTCAGCCTCGGTGTCTGCAACGGGTGCCAACTTCACGCACTTCTTGGATGGGTACCCTGGAGAGACACTCCCGACGACTCCCAACCGCGGTTCGTACAGAACTCGTCAGGCCGGTTCGAATCTCGCTTCACCACTGTGAGGATCCTGGAAAGTCCCGCCATCATGCTCTCGGGGATGGAAGGGGGCACACTAGGCATTTGGGTGGCACATGGTGAAGGTCGTGCGTTCTTTCCCGATCCAACGATGCTGGAAAGAGTGGAGCACGAGCATTTGGCTCCAGTGCGGTTCGTGGACGACGACTGCAAGGTCACTGAGCGCTATCCGTTCAATCCCAATGGGTCGCCTCGTGGCATCGCGGGTTTTTGCTCTCCTGACGGTAGACACCTGGCTATGATGCCGCACCCTGAAAGGGCGTTCCTGCAGTGGCAATGGGGTTGGACACCGCCTCATTGGGATTCTGAGGTCATTGTGTCTCCGTGGATCAAGATGTTTCAGAACGCTAGAGAGTGGTGCGAGATAACGAGGTAGCCGAAGGATTCTAACTTGCCTGCGAAGAGTAGCTACGACCTTATCTACTCGGTTGTACGTAGCATCCCCCCGGGTCGTGTTGCCACGTACGGTCAGATAGCGGCT
Organism: uncultured Gemmatimonadaceae bacterium; assembly: GCA_964436395.1. GTDB lineage: Bacteria > Gemmatimonadota > Gemmatimonadetes > Gemmatimonadales > GWC2-71-9 > JBDGYW01. Next base: position 3,715 of record CAYTDU010000193.1, read on the forward strand.
CTGGCCGGTTTACCCGGCCATGCCCGCCAGGTCGGATATGCGCTGAACGCGTTACCGGACGAACACGATGTCCCTTGGCATAGAGTGATTAACGCAAAAGGGAAAGTCAGCCTCAGGGCCGGAGGCGGCTTCGACGATCTGCAGCGTCGGCTGTTGGAGGCCGAAGGTGTTTTGTTCGATTGCAGAGACGCGGTCTCACTTCTTGAATTCGGATGGAGACCGCGATCCCAACCAAGAGTGAACTCGGCTCAATGAACGACACCGGCAGATCTCGTCACAACCAGTGTGTACTTGTCGATTGGGGCGACACGGTGATGCGTGTTTTGCCCGAGTTGCCTGGCCCAATGGAGAAGTGGCCAATCGTAGAAGTGGTTCCGGGCGCGGTTGAGGCAATCGAACAGCTGAGGCGTGACGCGTTCGTGTGTTTGGCTACGAATGCCGCCGACTCGGACGAGCGGGCTATTGGTGCAGCGCTCGCCAGAGTAGGACTCGACACCCATTTCGATCGCATATTCTGCTTTGAGAATGTCGGGTGTCGGAAGCCTACCGAGGCGTACTACCAGACGGTGCTTGACACGTTGGGACTCTCTCCCGACAGAGTGTTCATGATTGGAGATGATTTCGACGTGGACGTGGTCGGTGCTACTGCCGTTGGAATCAGATCCGTTTGGCTGAATTTGCTGTCTGGGGAGGAGCGAAGCGGCAGTCTTTACACCACTGCAAACTCATTCGTCATGGTGCTCGAAGCTCTCGAGGAGCTGGGCTTTGTCGGATCCTGACCCGAAGATGGCTTTACCAATTTGTGTACAAGTATAGTATTTTAGAGGATGTTTACCACAATAGTTGGGTATTCCCTCTGTGGATTCGAATCAACACACAAATTGACGGAGTGACTGTGACGATCGAAGAAGGAAAGCTGGCGCCCGCATTCACATTGAAGGATGCGAACGGCGAAAAGGTTGCCTTGAAAGACTTCAGAGGAAAGAACGTTATCGTCTATTTCTATCCGCGCGACAACACCTCCGGCTGTACGAAAGAGGCCGAGGGCTTCCGCGATCTCTGGAAGGAATTCAAGAAGTCAGACACGGTCATCATCGGGATATCGCCGGACAGTGAGGCGTCGCATCAGAAGTTCGCGGCCAAGTACAAGCTGCCGTTCATCTTGCTTTCAGATCCAGACAAGAAGGTCATGACGAAGTACGGGGCCTTCGGTGAGAAGACGATGTATGGTAAGAAGGTGCAAGGTGTGATTCGCTCGACCGTGTGGGTCGACCCGAAGGGCAAAGTGAGAAAGCACTGGCGTAAGGTGCCAAAGGCAGCCGATCACCCCGCAAAGGTTTGCGAGGCTCTCGGCTCCTAGGGCCTTACTTCGTTTCGTACGCCCTAGAAGATTCGTGTTCCAATTGCGACAGCATCCAAAGCTAGTAAACCTGAGATAACATCGCCGGCAATTTACGCTGTTGGTTGATAGCATAGCCGCGCATCTCCGTTGGCCCAGGGAAGCCACAATTTGGGTTTGTTCGCCGCATACTACATGGCTAGAGGTCTAGCACGAAGCGGGGATCAAATCCGGCTCTCCGCAGGTATTTGGAGGGACACGGGGATTGGCACGATGCATCGACCCGGTGTAAGATCAAACACTGAACATGCCGAAGAACAAGGAGTGAGGTGGATGGACAAGCCGCGCGTGGCTGGAATGACCGCAACATTGTTGTTGACACTATTCATTGTGACCGCTGCAGTCGCACAAACGCTTCGGCCTGCGCCAGTTCTGCACGATCTTGCGGGCAGAGACGAATGTCTCATGTGCCATCAAGTAGGTGCAATGGAAGTTGTCACTGATGTTCCGGAAACCCACGCTGGTTGGCAGAGTGGCACGTGCTTGTGGTGCCATCATCCGAACTCGCCCATGCGAACCATCGATCCACCGACAATCAAACATGACATTGCAGGTAGAGACGATTGTCTCATGTGTCACGCTCCTGGAGCAATGGAACCGGTGCCGGATACTCCGGACAACCATGAGGGGCGCGAGAGTACGCATTGCCGTATGTGCCACCACCCGGCCGACTGATCCGACCTGATATGGTCTTCGAAACGCGGGCGAATGCGCAATCGCCCGCGTTTCGTGTATGGACCTTGGTTTGCGCCGTCGGAAGGTGGCGGGGAAGGCGGTGCAGAACCATCTTCCCTGGTGTTCGATTTCCCCTTTTGGGATGCTTTTCCCGATGATACGAGCGTGAGCATTGTTCACGAATGAACCTACGGATGGTCGGTAGATGCGTTGCGCCCTGTTGTTAATCAACCAAAGGAGTCCAAACTAATGGTCGTATTCGAGACCTCACATGGTGTCATCAAGATCGAAGTTGATCCTGCGAAGGCACCGGTCACAGCGGAAAACTTCATGAGGTACGTGAATGAGGGATTCTACTCGGGCACAATATTCCACCGAGTCATTCCGGGGTTCATGATACAAGGCGGTGGGCTCGATTCGCAGATGTCGGAAAAGGCCACGAATCCAGCCATCAAGAACGAAGCCGACAACGGTCTGAAGAATTTGAGAGGGACGCTTTCGATGGCGCGCACACAGGTCAAAGACAGCGCCACGTCGCAATTCTTCATCAACCTTCAAGACAACAGTTTTTTGGATCACGGCGCCCGCGATTTTGGCTACGCTGTGTTCGCGAAGGTGGTAGAAGGAATGGATGTTGTCGACAAGATCGCTGCGGTGAAAACCGGGAACCACGGGCACCATGCAGACGTGCCGGTTGAACCCGTGGTGATCGAATCTGCCTATACGCAGTAGAACTGATGGAGGCTTGAACGTAAGGTGGCAAAGAGGGAGGAGGAACGAATCGCAGTGGCGAGCTGGAGAGGCACGCTCTATGAGGTGATTTTCGAAGCGGATACTCCATTTGGCAAGACTTTTGATGTAGTTCTACTCGTCTGTATTCTGTTGAGCATCGTTGCCGTATTGCTCGAAAGCGTTGCAGAGATCGCCGAGGTTTATGGAACTGCGCTGCGAGCAGCTGAGTGGACGTTCACCATCCTGTTCACCATCGAGTATCTGCTGAGACTAATCTCGGTCGGTCGTCCATTGCGCTACGCACTCAGCTTCTTTGGATTGGTCGATCTACTTGCCATAGTGCCAACGTATTTCAGCCTTGTTATCGCAGGCTCACAGTCACTTATCGTGATAAGGGCACTACGTTTGCTGCGGGTTTTTCGAGTCTTGAAGCTGGCGCATTTCGTGGGAGAAGCACGAATGCTCCGAGCCGCACTGCGGGCGAGCTCGACCAAGATCGTTGTCTTTCTCGGCACCGTATTGACTTTGGTGCTCATTATCGGCGCATTCATGTACCTAATTGAAGGTGAAGAAGGAGGATTCACGAGCATCCCTCAGTCCATCTATTGGGCAATCGTCACAATGACGACGGTTGGGTATGGAGACATCTCACCTCAAACCGTTGCTGGGAAGGCACTCGCCTCATTGGTGATGATTCTGGGATATGGGATCATCGCGGTTCCAACGGGAATAGTCACTGTCGAAATCGCCGCAGCCAGCAGATTACCCGTTTCGACTCAGGCCTGTCCGGCATGTGGGAGCGGGGGGCATGATGCAGATGCGAAGTACTGCAAGTACTGTGCGTCACAACTCTAATCGAGAGGCCGCCCGTGCGGAGTGGTGCGACCTTCGGGGCATGGCATGAGTAAGGTCATTGAAAGCCTGATAGGCCGCGACAGCCTTTCGAGGCGCCTGCCGCTCGATCTCGATGCGGGATTAATCGTTGGCCTCTTCTGTGCAGTCTATGCCGGCGTAGTGGGCTTTTCCCGAGGAGTATCCGCTGGCCTTCTGTCCGGCTGGGCGCTCGCCCTGCTTGTTGCCATATTCACCGTGGCGGGTGCAGTCGTCGGTGCTGCAGTGGCGGGCCGCCCCGATTTCGGACCCAGCAAACGTACGGCGGCAGTTCGTGGATTTGTTGCAGCGATCCCGCTCTATGCAATAGGTGGGTTGTTGTTCCTACCCGTAAGCAGCTGGTTTTCGTTGCTACCCGTGTTGAGCGTCTCAGCTGCAGGGCTCGTAGGTCCTCCTATCGGGATCTTTGTCTACCGAACCTACCGGCGACGTGACTCCAAAGAGGAACCTATCGAACCCGCCGTCGAACTCGCATGGCTGAAAGGTGAGATGCTTGGCAGCTGGACGCCTCTCTTGATCAGCGTTGCGATCCTGGCATCACTGGGCGTTGGGATGCGTGTCCTGCCGCAGGAAGTCACGATGCCGCCCGCGAGTCCGCCGCCGCCACCGACCATCTCGGAATTGCATGATATGCTCCCTGACCTGCGCGCTGCAGTTACGGCTGATCCGAACAGCCACGAGGTACGACTCGAGTTGGGGACCGCACTCTTCAGCCTCGGCCTTTTCGAGGAATCGGTGGTGGAATTGACGGAGGCAGTCCGGCTCGATTCGACGGTGAGTGCATCGTGGATCGCGCTTGGTCGTGCCTCGTACTATGCTGGTATGCCGCAGAAAGCAGCGAGGGCATACTGGAACGTGATTAGAATCGATCCATCCGCCCTAAACTCACCAGGAATCGACCGTGTCGTGCTCGACGCCGCACTCAGTAGCGAGGTCCAAGCAGAAACGGTTCCCGAAACCACCAACTGAAACGATCTTGTCTCCATGAAAATTGACTGGATAGGCTGGACAGACACCGGGAATGTCAGATACCTCGATCAGACCCTGCTTCCAGGGCAGGAGGTTTTTCGCGAGGCACGAACGATCGACGACATGATCGAGGCAATCAAGGCATTGCGAGTGCGAGGCGCTCCGTTGATCGGCATATCGGCGGCGATGGGGTTGACCGCGGCTGCGAGGCAGCAAGCGAATCTCACACGTGAGTGGCTAGACGAAGCGATCACGAGGCTGGGAAACGCCCGCCCGACGGCGGTAAATCTCGTATGGGCATTGGATCGAA
>CAYTDU010000194.1:0-8679 GCA_964436395.1 uncultured Gemmatimonadaceae bacterium
CACGATCCCAGTGGCCGACCGTCCCGCGAGCAGAGGTACGATACGTCGGCCGCGGCGGATAGAGGGAAGCGTCCGCAGACGCCACATCTGCGGCAATCGCTCGCAGTGGAGTGATATCGTCCAAGATCCAGAACGACCGACCCTGAGTTGCAACCACGAGGTCCCCGTTGTGCACCAGGAGATCCGTGACCGGCGTGACGGGGAGGTTGAGCTGTAGGGACTGCCATCGGATTCCATCGTCGAACGACACGAACAGGCCGAACTCGGTGCCGGCAAAAAGCAGCCCTTCTCGCTCCGAGTCCTCGCGTACAACACGCGTAGGGTGGTCCCCCGGAATTCCACTAATACCGTCTGTGAGGGCGGTCCAAGTGGCACCGAAATCCTCAGTCCGATAGACATAGGGCGCGAAATCGTCCAGGCGGTATCGATACGCGGTGACGTACGCCTTGCCGGGAGCGTGATGCGAAAGATCGATGCGGTTCACCGTACTAGGTGCTGGCAGATCGGGAGGAGTGACTTCGTGCCATGTGGCCCCGTTGTCTCGCGTCAAGAACACCTTGCCATCGTTGGATCCTGTCCAAATCTCTCCTGCCCGAACAGGTGACTCCGCGATTGTGAGCAAGGCCGAGTAAGTCTCGACCCCGGTGATATCATGTGTGATTGGGCCGCCCGCCATGCCAAACTTCGAGGTGTCGTTCGCTGTGAGATCGGGGCTGATCACCTCCCAGCTCTGCCCCTCGTTGGTCGAACGGTGCACGTGCTGCGAACCGTGGTACAGCACCAACGGATCGTGCGGCGAGATGACAATCGGGGCGTTCCACTGAATCCGATATCTCAATCCTGATTCCGGCATGCCAGCCTGGTTTTCCGGATAGTCGCGAATTTGCCGAAACTGCTGCGTGCGGAAGTCGAACCGCGCCAGACGGCCACCAAAACAACCCGAGTACGTGATGTTGGGATCGTCGGGGCGGACCGCGACCGGGCCGGTCTCGCAACCGCCGTGCGACAGCCAGTGCTGGAAGCTGATTCCCGACCCAGGTACCAGGTTCGGGACCGAGATCGTGCTGTTGTCCTGCTGCGGGCCGTAGACTCGATAAGGAAACTGACTGTCAACCGTGACCGAGTAGAACTCGGCAGTGGGTTGATTCAACTGGATTGACCACATGTTACCACCGTCGAGCGATACCGTTGCACCGCCGTCGTTGCCTTCTACGACAATCTCGGGATTGGCAGGGTTGATCCACATCGCGTGGTGGTCGCTGTGCGGCATGGTTACGCGTGAGAACTGTTCACCGCCATCCGTGGACTTGTAGAGTCCCGAGTTGCCAATCCACAGAACGTCTTCGTCAGTTGGGTGCGGCCATATGTAGTAGAAGTACCATGGTCGAGAGAGAATGCCGCGGTTAGTGCTCACCTTTGTCCATGATGTTCCGGCGTTATCCGATCGATACAAGCCTATGTCAGATTCCTCCGCCTCCACAATCGCCCATACACGGCTGGTATTCGCGGGCGAGACCGCTACCCCGATCTTCCCCACGAGGCCTTCAGGCAACCCGTTGGTGAGTTTCTCCCAATTGTCACCGCCGTCGGTAGTCTTGTAGACACCTCCTTCGAGAGCCCCGCTGATCATGGTCCAGGGTTTCCGCTCACCCCGCCACATGGCGGCATAGAGTTCCCGGGGATTGGCGGGGTTCATGGATAGATCGATGGCGCCAACGCTGTCCGAAAGGAAGAAAACGTGCTCCCAAGTCGCGCCCCCGTCGTGCGAACGAAACACACCGCGCATGTCGTTGCGACCGAACGGATGCCCTGTGGCAGCAACATACACGAGGTCCGGATCCGCCGGATGAACTCGCACGCGGGCAATCTGTCCCGCGTCCTCTAGTCCAACGAATGTCCAGGTCTCTGCTCCGTCTGTGGATTTGTACATCCCCCTGCCGGTGGAGACGTTGCCGCGGATCGCTGCCGACCCCGTTCCCACGTAAATGACATCTGGATCCGAATCGGCTACGTCGATCGCTCCAATCGAACCCACGGCGAAGTAACCATCCGATACGTTGTGCCAGGTCTGCCCCCCTGTCCTGGTACGCCAAACACCACCGCCGGTCGTGCCCATATAGAACGTGAACGGTTGTTCGACGATGCCCTCCACCGCCGTAACTCGGCCGCCGCGAAAAGGACCTATGTTGCGGAATTCCAGTGCCTGAAACAGCGCCGGATCGTATTGCGGCCTGGGGGCGTTCTGCGCAACGGAGTTCGGCGCAGCGAGCAGCAGCATGGTTCCGGAAAGCAAAGCCGGATTCATCAGTCGCATATTTTTCTCGCGGTAAGAGGACGGAGGAAATCTACGAGGCATTCATCACTCTGTAAGCTGCCATAACATCAGTCAGGTTACTTTACCAAAGGCTCTTCGTCTCGAGATAGAATCAATGAAAATGGGAAGCCACTCCGAGCATCGGTCGTTTCGGACAACAGCAGCGAGTGCGATCGTTCTCGCCGCAGTCCTGTCGAGTTGTGGAAGAGACGCTTCGCAAGACACGGCACCTGCCGTTGTCAGCGTTGCGGTTGCAGGGAATTTTGCCGCGCCACAGGCTGAGCTAGCCCACCGTTTCCAGGCAGCGACCGGCATCCGGGTCGAGACAAGCGTCGGTGCCACAGGGCAGTTGTACGCTCAAATCGTGAATGGCGCCCCGTTCGACGTCTTCCTGGCAGCCGACACGACCCGGCCGAGTCGCCTGGAGCAGGACGGCCTTGCGATCACCGGTACACGGTTCACCTACGCGGTCGGAAAGCTGGTGCTATATGCGCCGTCTTGGGATTCGGTTGGGGACGTCGAGGAGCTACTGAAGTCTCGAGATACCCGACACTTGGCAATCGCCAATCCGCACATTGCCCCGTATGGTGTCGCGGCGTTGGAAGCGTTGCGGAAGTGGGATTTGGCGGACGAATTCGAAACACGCATCGTAAGAGGTGAGAACGTCGGCCAGGCCTTTCAATTCGTTGAGACTGGCGCTGCCGAAGCCGGATTTATTGCGCTCTCGCAGGTAGTCGATCGCGAAGAGCGATCGTACTCGATAGTGCCGGGCGATCTGTACCAGCCCATCCGTCAAGACGCAGTCCTACTGCGGCGAGGAGAATCGAATCCACAAGCGCGCGACTACCTCGAATTTCTGCGGAGCGAGGTGGGAAAGCATGTGATCACCCGGTTTGGTTACGCCGTTCCCGAGGTCGACCGTTGAGCATCGATTGGCGCGTTGTACTGCTCACGGCGAAGCTCGCCGGTCTCGCGACGTTGATACTTCTAATGGGCGGCACACCATTGGCATGGTGGCTGACACGCACGCAATCCAAGTTCCGGCCGGTTGTAGAAGCAATTGTTGCCGTGCCACTACTCCTGCCGCCTACGGTGTTGGGATTCTACTTGCTCATCGTGCTGGGGCCCGCCGGAGTCGTAGGCGGATTCTGGGAATCGCTGGGCGGCCCCAGGCTGGTGTTTTCATTCCCCGGCCTGGTAGTCGGTTCGGTCATCTATTCGATGCCCTTCGTGGTGCAACCACTTCACAATGCATTCAGGGCTGTGCCCGTGCGTCTGTTGGATGTTGCCGCCACTCTCCGAGCAGGACCGTGGGACCGGTTTTTTTCGGTTGTATTCCCACTGGCAAGACCGGGATTCCTGACCGCCGCGGTACTCGGATTCGCACATACGGTGGGCGAGTTCGGCGTTGTACTGATGATCGGCGGCAACATTCCAGGACGCACAGAGGTTATCTCGATTGCCCTTTACAACCACGTTGAAGCATTGGAGTACACAGAGGCCCACGTTCTAGCCGCGCTCCTTTTGATCTTCTGCTTCACCGTGCTTCTGGTGGTTTACTCGTTGAATAGACGTTTCGAGACTCCGCGACTATGACTATGCTCGAAGCGCACTTCCGTACGCGCCTAGGTGACTTCAACCTCAACTTCGAGATGAGAGCACCCTCGAACGGCGTTACCGGTCTATTCGGAGCATCGGGAAGCGGAAAAACGACAGCATTGCGTTGCCTGGCCGGCCTCTGCCGGGCGGAGTTTGGGAAAGTCAGCCTGAAGGGCGAGGTGTGGCAAGACGATTCGGCGAACCTGTTCGTCCCGACCCACCAACGGGGAGTTGGTTATGTGTCTCAGGAAACAGATCTATTTCCCCATCTGTCGGTCCGCGAAAACTTGAAATACGGGATTCGGAGAATGCCGGCGGGAAGAGATGGTGTAGAATGGTCCGCGGCGGTTGAATGGCTTGGGCTCGACCATCTCTTGGAGAGGAGCGTCTCCAACCTCTCGGGTGGCGAGCGGCAGAGAGTTGCAATAGCCCGAGCGTTGCTCATGGACCCCAAGCTCCTGCTCATGGACGAACCGGTTGCGGCACTTGACGAACCGGCGCGGCGTGAGGTGCTGACGTTCCTGGAGCCCGTGTTGAGTCGAGTGTCGTCACTCCCTGTCGTTTACGTAAGTCACTCCCTCACCGAAGTGACGCGGCTGGCGGATCACCTGGTTTGGATCGCAGACGGAAACGTCCGCGAAGCGGGTCCCGTTTCACAGGTGCTCGGCCGACTGGAATTTGCGAGGTGGTGGGGTGAGGAAGCCGGAGTGGTACTGGACGGCACCGTCCAGAAACACGACGATGAATTCAAGCTCACGTCGGTGAGAACAGCACTAGGCAATCTCACGATTCACGGGCGGCCGGAATCACCGGGCACCGCGATCCGGCTGCGAATAAACGGCCGGGACGTAAGCATCGGGCTTGCACCACAAAGAAGCAGCAGCATACTAAATGAACTGCCGATGTCTGTGCTGGAGATTGTGCACACTTCACCTTCGGCGTGCCTGGTGAGACTCGGCACGTCCGAAGCGCCCGACCAGGTGTTGTTGGCCCGGATCACCAAGAAATCGCAAACCAGACTACGTCTCGAACCCGGTCGTGCGGTGTTTGCCAGAGTGAAATCTGTTGCTGTTGTAGACTGAGATAAGGCGAGCACAACATTGGCTGAATGCGGCACCAACAGAGTGATCGGAATCATTGGACATTGGATAGTCCGTGTTGGATATTGGACATTCTACCGATGAAGCGGCGCCCCTCTAACGCCTACGTTCACCTCCCACACCTTACCGGTTTGAGTGGAAGTGACGTAAATGCTGTGGTGGTCGAACTCGCCTTGACCGAATGCAATGCTGGCCGCCCCGGGCATGTGTTCCGCAACGAGCACCGTTTCTCGAGTGTTGGGATCGATTCGCCAGATCTCACCGGCCCCGTTGGCCGCAACGTAGATTCGCCCTAACTCATCCATGGCAAGACCGTCGTTTGCCGCATCGTCGCCAAGATCTGCCAGCACTTCGGGCGGGCCGGATGGCATCCCGTTCGTCAATGGCAGGGACCAGACCCGACCATCAGCCACGATTGGCCGAGTGCTCTTGAAAATCTGAGCTACATACAACGTCGACTCGTCAGCCGATAGGGCGATACCGTTGGGATGACCGACTGCGTCTGAGATCACACCCATTCGACCATCGGGCAACACAAGGAGAATTTCGTCTGTGGCATCGTCGGTGACTAGAATCGCGCCGTCCGACCGCACCAGGACAAAATTGGGATCACCAAAGCCACCGTCCACGACCCGCGTCGTATCGCCTTCGGGAGTGATACGCCAGACGATCCCGTCGGCGTTCGGACCGTCGCTGAACCGGTTGGTTGGACCGAAATCGGCCATCAGGATGTCTCTATCGCCAATTGGGGCGAGACCGAGATTCGAGTAGAGCTGAACTATCTCCGTCGTCTCGCCCTCGGTGCTCACGTGCCAGAGCCGGCTGTTGCCCGCCACGAAGAGCCTTCCCTCCCCGTTGAACGCGATGCCCTCACAGCGTTCGAACACACCGTCGACCAAGACACTGGGCGTAACTGGAAACTGAATATCTTCCTGAGCCCAGGCCTTGCCCGAGTTCAACCCGAATGCCGTGAGCAATGCAAGCGCCCCTGTCACCAACTGCCTGAGCCGTCTTTCGATCAACCGCACGATGCGTCTCCTGTCTATCTCGGCTCTTGGGTACACCTGTGCGGCGATTTGGTTCGGATGCTGATGTAGGCGGGCAGGCGGGCAGGCGGGCAGGCGGGCAGGCGGAGCCGAACGTTATGGCCTAAGTGCCAGAATGCAAGGCGCGCCTCATTGGATATTGGACATTCCGCGTTGGATATTGGACATTGAATTCGTCACCCCCCGACTAGGAGATCTAAATGGTCCAACGCGACTACTCAGAGCTGCTGTTGCAACTGGAAACCGAACACAAAAACCGATCGCCGAAGTCGGCGGCGTTACACAACAGAGCATCACAATACTTGGTGGACGGGGTCAGCCACGGACTTCGGCTTGTGCAGCCATTTCCTCCGCGAATCGTCTCAGCCAAGGGGGCGTGGATCAGGGATGAAGACGGACACGAGATCCTCGACTTCTGGCAAGGACATTTCGGCAACATCCTTGGTCACAACCCGAGTTTCGTCATAAGTGGAGTCGCCGAGCAGTTGAGTAGGGGGATCGGGCTGCAGACGGGGCACACCGACTACCTCGAGGTAGCAGTTGCAGAGCTAATCTGCGCCACCACCGGTGCCGAGCGGGTACGCTTCACATGTACGGGCGCTCTGGCGACGATGTATGCGATCATGCTTGCACGGTCTTATACCGGCCGTACAAAGGTGCTGAAGGTCGGTGGCGGGTGGCATGGGGCAAATCCGTGGGGCCTCAAAGGCGTAGCGTTTCGGGACGGATTTGAAGGCGTGGACAGCGAGGGTATCCCCACAGAGGTGACCGACGACATCGTGGTAACCCGGTACAACGATCCTTCGCACCTGGCTGAGTGCTTCGCACAGCACGGGAAAAATATCGCATGCTTCATTGTTGAGCCGGTGATCGGTGCCGGCGGTCGGTTTCCCGCAACTCGGGAGTACATGCAAGCAGCCCGGGAACTCACCAACCAGTACGATGCAGTACTCATCCACGACGAGGTGGTATCGGGATACCGTTACGCCGCCACCACAGCCGGTGTTTTGTACGAAGTGGAACCTGATCTCATGACGCTCGGGAAGGCCATTGGCGGGGGGATGCCCGTGGCCGCAGTCGCCGGGCGGAGTGATATCATGGAACTCGTCGGAAAGAACCTGGGCCCCAGGGTGAGCTTCTCGGGCGGAACATACTCCGCACACCCTGCATCTATGCTTGCCGCAAAGATCTACCTGGAACACGTGGTGGAGCATGAGGCGGAAATCTATTCCCAAATGGCGCAGGTTGGGGCCGTGTTACGGAGTCAGGTTGCCGCCGCATTCGAGAATGAGGGTATCTACGTCCGGTTCGCCGGTGACAGAATCGACGCTCTGCCCGGACATATGTTGCATCCACTCGTGTTCCCGTACGAGGAAGGCGTCGACCTCACGACACCGGATGAAGTCTTGAACCCGTCAGTTTGCGACACTGTCGTCGGCCAGAGGGTCCTGCAGATGGCACTCCTCGTCGAAGACGTGTACACGCCACGAGGTCTCCCAATCGGGGGACATACAGCCGCGCACACAGAGAAAGATGTGGTCTTCTTGGCGGAGAAGTGCAGTTCCGTCGCGAAGAGGATCAAACCGTACCTGTAGTGAAATAGACTCGGCATCCCGTACGCCGTCCCATTCTGAATCTTTTCGCTCTCAGGCGTCGTACCTGTAAATAGGCGGCCACAAAAATGAGGCGATTAAGATGCTTGGGGATACATCGAAAGTTCTAAAAGGATTTCAAGACGCCGGCTACCAAGTTGTTCAAGCGGAGATCGAAGTCGATTGCGAGGGCCAGGACGGCAAACGCAACGGCGGAAAAAAGAACTATGAGACGGGCTGGCGGATTCTGACGAGCGACGAAACATGCGTCGGCGTGGTAACTCCAACTCCTGCACCCAAACGCATCTTGGGGAAGATGTTGTGTTTCGGAGAACCCTGGTACCACACAGAGCCCGACACTGTGTCTGAAGAGTGCGGGCACGATGCGGTATATGCCGCAGAGAGAATCATTGGCGGAGTGGGACGAGGTGGCGTCTTCCATGGAGGTAAGGTGTGGCACGCGGGGAATGGAGGAGGAATCAGTCGCATACTGTCCTAGCACGACTGCTGGACGCCGCGCCCAATTCGCGCGAGGGGCCGAGGAGCATGGACCACCTCGGCCCTTCGTTTTTGTTCACATGTGTCAGTCGTTCCAGAGGCTCATCCGCAGCACGTCCCGGTAAGATCCGTCGATGAAAACCTCATTTCGCAATATCCCCTCCACCTTGAAGCCGAGTTCTTCATTCAGCCTGATGTTTCCGACATTGGCGTTGAGGGTGTTTACGTAGATTTTCTTGAGCCCGAGTGTCTGAATACCGTACCGAATCCAGAGTGCCGATGCCTTGGTGGCGAACCCCTTCCTGCGGTGCTCAGGATCACCGATCATCTTGCGAAGTTCGGCTTTGCGGTGCACCAGGTCGTGGTCCAGGAATGCCACTGACCCGATCGGGGTGGAGTCCGGCAAGGTGATGATCCCCAACACGCTCGAATCACTGGCGGCGACTTCCCTAATGTCCTGCCGCTCGGTGGTGATTCGCGAAAGCAGGAAGTAGCGTCCACTCAACTCTGACAGCCATTTATCGAACAGC
>CAYTDU010000195.1:0-8671 GCA_964436395.1 uncultured Gemmatimonadaceae bacterium
TATCGTGGTGGACGACGCGATCATCGTGATGGAAAATGCCTATCGCCACCAGGAAAAACTGGGTGAAGATCCCGAGACTGCCGCTTTGATGGGTACACGGGAGATAGCGTTCGCAGTTATTGCGACAACTATAGCGCTTGTCGCGGTGTTCTCACCACTAGCGTTCCTTCGGGGAACCACAGGCCGACTCTTTAACGAGTTTGCGTTAGCCATGACGAGTGCGGTGGTTGTCTCCAGCTTCGTCGCTCTGACGTTGACTCCCATGTTGTGCGCCAAGGTCCTTCGTGTTCCGAAGTCTCACGGCAATGTCTTCAATCTGTTCGAGCGGACATTCCAGACCATCACCGATTGGTACAGCACCATTCTCGGCTTTGCCATTCGTTGGCGTTGGATGGTGGTCGGAGGTGGAGTGGCAACCGTCGTGCTAGCAATAGTCGTGTTTCAAAACTTGAAACGCGAGTTCGTGCCGCCCGACGATCGCGGATTCTTCACAGTCTTCATTCTGGCTCCGGAAGGCGCGTCCGCCGGCTACACAGACGAATACCAGAGCCGAGTCGAAAGCGTTCTGCAGAGAACTGAAGATGTCGAGGCCTACTTCAGCATCGTCGGTTTCGGTGGTGGAGTGAATAGCGGCATCATCTTCGCACGCCTAGCCGACTGGGCCGAACGCAGCCGTTCATCACAAGAAGTGATTGGCGAGGTACAGCCCCAGTTCTTTGGAATCCCCGGAATTTTTGCGTTCGCCAACAATCCGTCGGCATTCGGCGGGTTCGGCAGCCCTGTGAATTTCGTGATCCGTCATCCCGACTTCGATTCGCTCGTCGTGGGCATGGATCGACTGATGGCGAGAGCGCAGCAGATAGACGGGCTGATCAACCTCAATACTGAACTCAAGGTCAATAAGCCGGAATTGACAATCGCCTACGAGCGTGATCGTGCGGAGGATCTGGGCGTACCGATCCAGGATATCTCCGCCACGCTGCAGACAATGTTGGGCGGTCAGCGTATCAGCACATTCACCCGCGACAATAAGCAATACTACGTGATTGCCCAACTGGCACCGGGCGACAGAGCCACTCCAAGTGACATGACCGGTCTCTATGTCCGAGGAGGTGACGGTCAATTGGTGCAGCTATCGGCCGTCGCGCAGATCGAAGAGGGAGTAGGCCCCCGTGCGCTCAGTCACTACAGTCGCGTGCGTTCAGCAACAATCACCGGCAACCTTGCACCTGGATTCACGCTCGGAGAAGCGCTGGACGCATTGTACGAAGCCAGCGACGAAGTACTTCCGCCGGGCAGCAGCATTGCATTGGCAGGCGAATCACGTGAGCTGATGGAGAGCGGAAACGCACTCTACTTCGCGTTTTTGCTCGCACTGATTGTGGTGTTCATGGTGTTGGCAGCACAATTCGAATCGCTGGTTCACCCGTTCACGGTGATCTTGGCGGTACCGCTTGCAGTTACGGGTGCGTTGGTAGCGCTGCTATTGACTGGCTCTACGCTAAACCTGTATAGCCAGATTGGGATGATCTTGCTCATAGGTCTAGTCACAAAGAATTCGATTTTGCTAGTCGAATACGCAAACCAACTCAAACGAGCTGGGAAGAACGTTGTCGACGCGATCATGGAATCGGGTGCCATCAGGCTGCGGCCAATCGTGATGACATCCGTTGCAACGATCATGGGTGCAATGCCCATAGCCTTGGGGTTAGGTGCAGGTTCAGCAAGCCGCCGCCCGCTCGGCTACGCCATCGTAGGAGGCATGATCTTCTCAACCGTGCTGACTCTCTTTCTCGTACCCGTTGTCTACGTGCTGATGGACGGTCTGAGAGCAAAATTCGGCTTCAAGCGGCGCAGCCTCGATTTGGCCACTGCGGAGACTCACTAATGCTCACCATGACGCTAATTCTGCAGGTTGCGGTTATGCCTGTTCAGACGGTTGCCGGGCCCGATTCACTGCCGCAGGTGACGCTCGCCGAGGCGTTGGAACGAGCTGCACGTGTCGACCCCGATTACATATCTGCCTCGAGACAAATCGCGGATGCCGCGTGGAGTCGCAGAGCGGCAATTACCGCGTTCATCGTACCGTCGGTCAACACTCAGCTCTCCGCGACGCGTTACTCAAGCGAATCTTTCAATATTGGAACTGGTGGGCTTTCCTCGCAGATCGTCGACTTTCGATTGAACGGGCAGCTCAACCTGTTCGCCGGTCTCTCGAAGTTGAATGAGTTGGCGCGGGCGAACGCCGAAATGGATGGAGCACACGCTAATGCGCAGAGGGCCAGCTTCGCAACGGCACTTCTAACCGAGAGCGACTACTACGATGTGATCGCCCAACGAGAGCTGACTCGGGTAGCAGCAGAGAGGGTACGCCGCGCCGAGGAGCAGTTCGCGATCGCTCGCGCTCGCGTCACCGCAGGCGCGGCAGTTCAGACCGACTCGCTGCAACTTCTGATCGAGGTCCAACAAGCCCAGGTTGCTCTGTTGCGCCAAGAGGCTCGACTCAAGGTCGCTAGATATCAACTCGCTAGGCGCATAGGCGCGCCGTACGCCGTCGATGCAGCGGAGAGTCAAATGTTCGAAGACACCACACTGCCGCTGACCGAGCAACAAGCGATAGATGAGGCGGTGGCCGGCAGTCCTGAGGCATTGCAGGCACGTGCCAATCAAGCTGCGTCTGAGGCCCGCGTTCGTGCACTCAAAGGCGCTTTCCTTCCGAGCATCGACGTAATCGGAAGCGTTAGCGCATTCGATGAATCGTTTTTCCCGACGGCAACAAGCCGCTCGTCGATTGGCATCCGTGTGAGCTTCCCCATTTGGAACAACGCAACAAGAGAGATCAACTTTTCGCGCGCCACTTCAGATCGAGAGGTGCAGAGCGCTCTCAGGAATGACATCGAGCTTGCGTTGCGAAGAGATGTAGTGCAGGCGTACGAAGCATTTCAGTCCGCCACAGCGGCTGCCCAACTCGAAACCCAATCTGTGACCGTGGCACTAGAGAATCTTCGAGTGCAAGAACGAAGGTACCAGGCAGGCGCTACTACAATCATCGACCTGATCACTGCACAGGTGAGCCTTTCCGAGGCCGAAGCCGAACTGGTACAGGCTCGCTTCACTACGCGCCTTGCCTTATCGGGACTCGAAGCGATCCTGGGAAGGCGGCTATTCTAGAATGAGGTATTCAATCGTGGGATACAAGCCACTGCTTTACTTGTCAATAGCCGCGACTTTGGGTTGCGGCGCGGAAGCTGCGAACGGCCGTGAAAGCGGCGGTCCATCGGGAGGGCGGCCGCCATCGCCAGTAGAGGTGGTGGTTACGTCACCTGATACGGTAGTCGACGCGATACTTGCGACGGGGACAATCGAGGCTGTGCAGTCCATTGATCTACGACCGGAGGTGCAAGGACGCTTGGTCGAGATCTTGGCCCGCGAAGGCACGGAGGTAACCTCCGGAGCTCCTCTGTTCAGAATCGACGACGCAGAGCTCAGGGCCCAGGTTGCTCAACTGACGGCAGAGCGAGATCGCGCAGCTAGTGCACTAGTGCGAACCAAGGAGCTGATCGAACAGAACGCCGCCTCGCAAGCGGATTTGGAGGATGCGGAAGCAAACGCCCGTAGTAGGGAGGCCCAGTTGGAGCTGCAGCAGGTGCGGCTCGAGCGTACAGTCGTGCGAGCCCCATTTTCGGGAGTTGTGGGTGCGCGCCTCGTTAGCCTAGGTGATTATGTCAATCCATCTACGATACTCACCACACTTCAGACCGTTGACCCGCAAAGGGCGGCATTCCAGGTGCCGGAGCGGTATGCCGAACGTTTGGCGATAGGCCAAACAGTGACCTTCAGGGTGGCATCGGTAGATCGGGACTTCACCGGCCGGGTGGACTTCGTAGATCCGGTAGTGCAAGTCCCTGCGCGTACGATCCTTATCAAGGCCCGTGTACCCAACGGGAGACGGACACTCAAACCTGGCATGTTCGTTGAGGCCCGGCTGGCCACCGAAGTACGTCCCGAAGCTATCGTGGTGCCTGAGGATGCGATCCTACCACTCGAAGGTGCCGACTACGTTTGGGTGGTGAGCGAGGGTACCGTTTCGAGACGGCAAGTCACACTTGGAGTTCGCAAACCCGGTTTCGTTGAAGTCAGAGAAGGCCTCGAAGGTGGCGAGCAGGTTGTGGTTGGTGGGCTACAGATGATCTTCGAGGGTGCACGTGTCGCACCTATCGTCATCGAGAGATAGAAGTCACTAGCCGCTCATCCGTCCGAACCAGCACCATGCACGGGGCGCTTCCGAGTTGCGTTCGCAAACCCTGAAGCGCCACGCACGACAATCCGAGACAGTTCGATTCAGTACCTCCAGCTCAACGTGTCCGCTCCCGGAGGAGCCGCGGCGCGAATGCGATCCAAAATGAGCGGCACATACATCTGGTTATACCGCAAGCGAGAGAGAGCATTGGGCCGTTCATGGTCGCCGTTCCAACAGTGGCCTGCGCGGGGTTCGTAGTCTACCAACCCGTCGTAATACGGGTTCGTGGTACTCTCGAGGAAATCTTCCATCAGATAGACGGCGTTGTTCAAATACGAGTTGTCCATCTCACCCACATAGACGTGGATCTTCCCAACAAGCTTCGGCCCAAGGTCTTCCCAATCGCGCTCCATGATGTGCCGCAGATCGTAATTCTCGCGCATATACTCTGCTACCTCCGGGTCTATTACACCAGTCCTCTTGTCCCAGAGGTGGCGAGGGTACCCGTCGTCTCCTGCCGGTCCAAACAACGTAAGCCAGACATCCCGCTGGCCTCCGGACCGCCCCTTCGTGCCCAACACCATCTCCTTGTGATTCACATCCTCCAAAGTAGCCTGTATCTGACCGAGCGTCGATCTACTCCGCGGGCGCGCGATCCGTTTCCAATCGGAATCATAGAAGTAGGCATTCTCATCCTCGTAAATGTTCACGAGTGTGAATGCTCGAAAGTCGATCGGGTCAGGACAGGCGGCAAAGGCACCGTTGTATTCATCGGGATAGAACACCTGCACCGCTAGCGCTTCCCAGCCGCCGGTCGAACCTCCGTAGAGGAACCGAGCCCACCCTTCGCCGATGCCTCTGAACCGCTCCTCGATGTAGGGGATGAGTTCGTATGTGATGGCGTCGCCATAGGGGCCCATGTTGACCGAATTAACGGCATACGAATCGTCGAAGTACGGTGTCGGATGTTGGATTTCGATGATCAACATCCTGGGGAAGTCGGGACCGGTCCATTCTTGATAGAATTCGTATGCGAGTTCCTGTTGAATTCGATTGTACCCATGGAGGCCGAAACGAGCACTGTAATCGGGCTCCAAATCAGGGTCCGGCGGAGTCTCGCGGAAACCGCCGAAGTCGGTCGGGAAATGGCCGTGAAAAACCGCCAGCGGGTAGCGTGCTTCAGGATGCTCGTCGAATCCCTCCGGTAGCAGGACATGCGCGCCCAAGAATGTAGGCCTCCCCCAGAATTCGGTCAGCAGATCGCTCTGGATCCGAATGTGCTTGATGTATTTCGTGTCCTCAGGCGGCACAATGGGCGGGATTTCGTTGTCCATGACGATGTTTATGGTCTCGCTCGATTGAGGATCGACCCGAACGCGCCGCGGCGTGCTGTAAAAATTCCCGGGTTTGCGCTCTAGATGTTGGCCCTCTCCCTTGTCCGGTGGAAGCTTCAACACTCTGCCGTCGCCAAGATGAAAGGTCTCGTACCGATTGAGAAGTGCCTGCACCCAATACTCTCCCGCCGGTATCTCCGAAATGCTCTCCAACGGGTATCCAAACACGTTTGCGTCAACGAGAACGGTCTCACCGGGGAGCAGACCTTCCGCGTCCACGCCGAACACCAGCTGCGACTCGTGTCCATTGCCCACTTGGAATCGGGGTTCGGCAGCGTCGTTGTTCGAGATGAACAAGAGAACCCTACCATCCTGAGCATCCTGACTCAGTCGTCCCGGGAAGGAAATCGCGAACTGGAGCATGGATTGCCCCACGCATGGAGTTGCGAGCGCAACACCGAGGACCGCGGTCGCAACAAAATTTCTGAATAATCGGGGGATCATAGTGTTCACCACCATTTCGGTGAAGTGAGTTGTCTATCGTTACAGGCTGTACATCCCGTCGTCATATGTCGGGCCACCCATCCCTGCACCGTCACCCATTCCGAGATCACCGAGGTCTTCCTCAATCTTGCCGGGATCCTCTCCAGCCTCGAGGCGGCGAACTGCCTCTTCCATTTCCGGATCGAGCCCCTCACCAGTGATTTCGCTCATCTTCCGCATGAGGGTACCCATCTGCTTGGGATCATTCTCGTCCATCCCCTCAATCTGGCTCATGAGCCTCATCATCTCTCGTTCCTGGCCCGGCGAGAGATCGGGCATCTCGTCCGCTCCACCGACTTCTCCGGATGACCCGCCGGTGGAACCCACTCCAGTAGACTTCCGCGTGTATTGGGAGAGAGAGAAGTTCGACATGACCCTTTCCATAGTCTTCTTGTTGCCGCAGCGAGGGCAGTATGCCTTCTTCGCTTTCTTGACGTTCTTGACCATGAAGCTGAATACCACATTGCATTCCGGACATAAGTATTCGTAGATCGGCATCTTCCGGCTCTTTGTTCTTGGAGATAGGGCACCTTCCAATCTATCATCGCGATGCCATCATCAGCTCGTCAAGGTCCTTCCGGCATTGCTCGCTGGACACCTCATCATACAATGGTGATACTTGAGACCAATACGGTCCGTTCTGAACTCTCCAAGCCAGAGGATTTCATGAGAATTCTGGTAACTGGTGGAGCCGGGTATATCGGTAGCCACACCGTCGTAGAGCTGTTGAACGCCGATCACGATGTCGTGGTAGTAGACAATCTCGACAACAGCTGTGAAGAATCGTTGGTGCGCGTCGAGAAACTCTGCAAGCGTAGCGTCGAGTTTCACAGGGTAGACATTCTCCAACGTGAAGCACTTTCGAAGGTCTTTGCGACAAGGCCTGTGGACGCAGTCGTGCACTTCGCCGCCCTCAAAGCCGTAGGTGAATCGGTTGCACTGCCTCTGAAATACTACCACAACAACATCACCGGCACCCTCGTGCTATGTGACGTTATGATGGAGCATGGCGTGAAGGACATAGTCTTTAGCTCATCTGCGACGGTTTATGGCGACCCTCACAAGGTTCCCATAACGGAAGACTTTCCTTTGCATGCAACCAACCCGTATGGACACACCAAGCTCATGATGGAGCAGGTCCTCACCGACGTTCAGACTGCCAACAGCGACTGGAACGTCGCATTGCTCAGATACTTCAATCCCGTTGGCGCACACGAAAGCGGCGAGATCGGGGAAGACCCAAACGGGATTCCAAACAACCTGCTTCCATTCATCGCACAGGTGGCCGTTGGGAGACTCGAGAAGTTGTCGGTATTTGGCAACGACTACCCGACGCGCGACGGCACTGGCGTGCGTGACTATATTCACGTCGTCGATTTGGCTATCGGGCATCTTCGCGCTCTGGATAAGCTATCGGAGCAACCCGGCCGAGTCGTCTACAATCTGGGTACCGGTAGTGGCAATAGCGTCCTCGAGATGGTCGACGCGTTTGAACGAGCGAGCGGCAAGAAAATCCCTTACGATTTCGTAGGCCGTCGTCCAGGTGATATTCCCGAATGTTTTGCCGATACGTCGTTGGCTCACAAGGAACTCGGGTGGGAGACGACTAGGGGCATCGATGAGATGTGCGCCGATACGTGGCGATGGCAGTCGAAGAACCCGAATGGGTACCGAGAACGGTAACAACTCAAGAATCCGACATATGGCGACAATGTCTGCCACGCTGACAACAAAGCCGAGAGCGCTCACTGACGGATCGCGACTCATCACGGAAGCATGTGTCAGGGCGGGAGCCGATGTGTTCATAGGATACCCCATCACTCCGGCCAATCTGCTGTACCTATATGCAACGCGAAGGTACCCTAGAATGCTCGCGGCACCTGACGAGATTACGACCTTGCAGTGGATGTGCGGTTTTGCTACAACGGGACACGTGCCGGTTACCGCGACATCGTTCCCGGGCTACGCGTTGATGGTCGAATCGATCAACATGGCATTCATGATGGAATTGCCGATGGTGATTATTCTTGCTCAACGCTTGGGTCCAGCCACGGGTTCGGCGACTACTGGCGCTCAAGGTGACCTTACTCTCCTGCAAGGCACACTTTCAGGCGGCTATTCGCTGCCGACGCTTTGTATCAGCAGTTTCGACGATTGTTGGAACCTGTCTGCCGACGCAGTCAAGCTCGCGGTGAAACTCCGCACGCCGGTTGTATTGCTGACGTCGAAGGAAATGGTGACGACGCGAACCAGCTATGACTGGTCTGAACTCCCTGAAATCGAACCATTTGCCAGAGAGTTGTACGAGGGGACTGCGCCGTACAAGCCCTACGCACCGCGCGAGGACCTGGTATCCGATTTTCTGCCAGTCGGACAGAACAAGCATCAGGTGCGTCTCACAGCCTCGACGCACGACCAAAGCGGAATAATTCAAAACGTGCTGCCCGAGGCAATCGAAAACACAAAAAGGCTTCAGGCAAAACTCGACATACACCTCCACGAGTACACGCATTTCGAACTCGACGAGCAAGATGGTGCCAGTGCTTTGGTCGTC
>CAYTDU010000196.1:0-8609 GCA_964436395.1 uncultured Gemmatimonadaceae bacterium
CCTCTGGTGACTTTGATGCGCCAACCGCGAGAAAGATTCATAGTCGCAATTTGTTCGACATCGTGATGAACATCTAGACTCTCCGGTACGGGAGGAGTTTACATGAGAATTACGAGGTTAGTCGCGGTCGGTTTCGTAGCGCGTTCGTCGTCATCGGTTGCTTAACACAAGTTGAAACACCGAGGACGGTCAGGCAGTCTTCCGACCCCAAAGAATCAAAATCCCCGAAGGGAATGACCATACGCTCCGGGGTTTCTGTTGCCTCTGGGAGAGGCTATTCCGCGTGTTTCCTACGCATCCATCTGCTGATCGTCTTCTGCGTCGTCACCCCGACCGAAGCCGGCTGCTCCCTCTTTGAAAAAAGAAGCCTCCATTGGATAGTCTGCCACCTTTTCCTCGATGGCAGCCATCTGGGCGCTGTTCAGCGGCTGGAAGCTTGCCGCCACTGAGATATTCTCCTCGAGTTGCTCCACATTGTCGCAGCCTACGATGACGGTGCTGATAGGCTGGCTGAATGTCCACCTGAGCGACTCAGCCATCGATGTGAGTCCACCCTCACGGAAGATCCGCCCCCGCGCCGGAATTTTCATGGCGATCACACCCAACTGCCGGCGGTTAGCCTCCGGAAGCAATTCGTCCATGAATGGCCGATGGTACTTGTCAGCAGGATTGAGCGCCATGAGAATGGTGTCGAAGTCAAAGCGGCGCATACAATCCAGCAGCACGTCCGGATTCGCGTGGCCAGTGAATCCTAGGAACCTCACGGTACCTTCTTCCTTTGCTTTCCGAAGCGCATGAATGGCGCCGTCGTCGGCGAAGATCTGATCCAGCTGCTCGGTGCGGCTGAGATTGTGCAGTTGCCACAGGTCAAGGTGGTCTGTCTGCAGGGACTCCAAGCTTTGTTCCAGCAGCTGCATTGACTCGTCGTAGCTTCTCCGGTGCGTCTTTGTGGCCAGGAAGACTTCGTTTCTGCGTGTGGCCATCACCCTGCCGATGTAGACTTGGCTGATGCCCCTACCGTACGCTGCGGCTGTATCGATGTAGTTCACCCCCAGGTCGATGGCCCGGTTGATTATCGCTTCGGACTCGTCGTCTGTGTTGGGTTGCTCGATTGTTGCCTGGCCTCCCAGACTGAACAGGCGAACGTGGTGCCCTGTTCTGCCCAAAGGCCGCTCCGGCATTGGCGGTGGGGTAGCACTCGTCGGAGTCTCACACGACGCTGGGTCTCCTAGAACGAGTCCAGCCGTACCGAACCCAGAAACCTTCATAAAATCGCGACGCGAAAACTTGGCACCAGACATACGTCCTCCGAGAAAGTTGACATTCGAAAACCGAAAAAGAAATATACTGCGACTCGAAATTCTGCGTTACCTCGATTTGCCAGTCAGCACCTCTAGCCAACCTTGGGTACGTGCCGTGTTCTATTGGCCAATTGTGACTTTTCAACCAAGAAACGGTCGATGTAGCGGTAATTGCAGTTGCGCTATCTTTCTGTAGTACAGGAGCCTCGCGATGAGAGATTGACAGCCACTCGCTAAACGAATTCGGACCTGCCCGCTCCGCCGGGACAACAGGCCGTAATGTCCGGGAGGCTATCATGTCGTCACAGGTATTGCTTTCTCATCTTTCCTTTTCATATACGAGCGCCGTCGATGTCTTGACTAACGTGTCCCTGTCGCTTTCGCAGGGATGGTTCGGTGTGGTCGGTCCAAATGGTAGCGGTAAGACCACATTGCTGCGGATTCTCTCGGGGGATCTGGCGACCGATTCTTCGGCGATACGACGAATCCCCAAACAGATGATCGGTCACTACTGCACTCAAAGAGTTGACGATCTCACCCCGGTAATTCGCCACTTCGGTAAGAGTCGAGACGGATCTGCGCTGCGTGTGATGGGTCTCTTGGCGCTCGAAGTGCGCGAGCTGAGTCGTTGGGGATCGCTATCGCCGGGCGAGCGCAAACGCTGGCAGATCGGCGCCGCCTTGTATGAAGAACCGACACTTCTGCTGCTCGATGAGCCTACAAACCACCTAGACCGCCGCGCGAAGGGAATTTTGTTCGACGCCTTGAAACGCTTCCAAGGAATCGGCGTGCTCGTGTCGCACGACCGCGAATTCCTTGATTCACTGACACGAGCAACGATCAAGCTCGACACAGGAGGGAATGCGAAGTTGTACAGCGGCAGCTACAGCATGGCACGAACGCAGTGGCTCAATGAGGAAAAGCTCACCCGCCAGACACGCGCGAAGCTACAGTCCGAAAGGCGCAGGCTGAAGCGTCGATTGGACGCAGCGCGGCGGGAGCGCGAGAAGGCCGAATCCAAAATGAGTACCGGGAGACGCATGAAGGGCATCCGGGACTCAGACGCTCGGAGCATGGCATCCAAGGGTCGAGCGGCAGCCGGAGAGAAGAGGCTTGGTCACGAAGTGACACTCTTGCGTCGGAAGTTTGGCAGAGCCGAAGAATCCGTAAACCAAACGCGAGTTGAGAAGCAGTTCGGCGGCTCTGTCTTCGTTCTCGAGGACCCTGCGCCGATGCACGATCTGATATTCTTGGAGCTGCCGCAGATTTCCAGAGGCGGCAACATTCTGGCTCGAGATGTTCGCCTGATGGTACACCGCGACAGCAGAATTCACCTACAGGGCGCAAACGGCACCGGCAAGACGTCGCTTATAGAAGAGTTGATCCGAAAATCGAAGCTTCCTGAAGATCGCGTCCTATACCTGCCGCAAGATCTGTCGGCAGAAGAGTCCGCTCGCCTGATGCGGGAGATTGAGTATCTCCCTGGAGACTCGAAGGGGCGACTCATGCAGATCGTGGCCGCCTTGGGTGTCCCGCCGGAACGTCTGCTCGCGTCTGAACTGTGGTCTCCCGGTGAAGCAAGGAAATTGGCATTGGCTATGGGATTGTCACGACAGGCCTGGCTCCTGCTGCTAGACGAACCGACCAACCACCTCGATCTACCGAGCATCGAAAGGCTGGAAAAGGCGCTGACCCAGTATACCTCTGCACTCCTCCTAGTTAGTCACGACGAACGTTTTGCCGCCGCGCTAACTCGTGAGGCTTGGACGATCGAGGCGGGACGACTTTCGCTCGACACCCACACGAACCAACGCGACGGTTGAAGTCCTCCTACGGCTTCCTCCGATAGTCCAGCGGCGGATCCCTGTCACCGAGCAGAGGTACGTATTCGAAGTTAGGACCTCGGCGTCGTTCGTGTTCTTCCTTTGCAGCTGTCAACAGATCTGGATTTGTGAACAAATCCACTGCGGTCATCGCAAGCGTCTTCGCCGCGACAATCATGCCTTTGTTCCCAATGCTCGTCCCACCCGCTGCAGTCGCTTGCCACGAGTGAGCGGCTGTGCCGGGTACCCACGTGGCGGTGGTTAATCCGGTAGTTGGAACCATCCAGCTCACGTCGCCAGCGTCAGTCGAGTACGCGCCTGCTTCCTCGCGCACATAGAAGGGGGCGATTTCGGCAGCGGTCTCGAGCGGCGGCGAATCCTCCGGCAATGTTTCCCTAAGTGTGCGCGCGAACTCGAGCTCATCCTCATCGTACTCCACCCCGCCAACCTGATCCAGATTCGCGTGCATAGCGCTGGCGAGGGTCTCGTTTGGAAGCAATGCGTACAGACCGTGAATGATCTCGTAGTCCACTGTCGTGCCGGTACCCAGCGCGGCGCCTTCGGCTGCCTTCGCCACTCTATCGAAGATTGCGTGTACGTTTGCCGGATCCGGATTCCGTACATAGTAGAAAACCTCAGCAAAATCGGGTGTGGTGTTTGGTGCCCAACCTCCATCGGTGATCACGTAGTGGATGCGCGTCTCTTGCGGCACATGCTCACGCATCATGTTGACCATCATGTCCATCGCCTCTACACCGTCGAGGGCCGAGCGAGCGCGATGTGGCGCACCTGCTGCGTGCGCAGACACACCGTGGAAACGGAACTTGGCCGACTTGTTAGCCAATGAACTGCCCGCCCCGGCACTGTTGTTATCCCCGGCGTGCCACTGCAGCACCGCATCCACGTCGTCAAAGAGACCGGCGCGAACCATGTAGACTTTGCCGGCGCCGCCCTCTTCCGCCGGCGTGCCGTACAGGCGCACCGTGCCGCCTGTGTTGCTGACTTCCAACCACTCCTTCACGGCAATTGCAGCGGCCGTCGATCCGGTTCCAAAGAGGTGATGCCCACAGGCGTGACCCGACTGCTGCCCAGGTATCTGCTGCGGAACTGGGACCCTGTCCTGCGAGGTCCCAGGAAGTGCATCAAACTCCGCAAGCAGTCCGATGATGGGGTGACCGCTTCCCCACGACGCAACGAAAGCCGTCGGGATTTCTGCGACTCCCGCCTCGATACTGAAGCCTGCGTCCGAGAGCGCTGACTGTAGAAGGGCTGAACTTCGCACTTCCTGATACCCAACCTCCGCATAGTCCCAGATCGTCTGCGCGACGTCACCGTATCGGTCTGCTTGTTCATCTATGAGTGCCCGAACCGTTACCTTGCCGTCCTGCCCAACGGTGAGAGTGGGTGCCAGAACCATCGAGCTGACAGCAATGCTACAAAAGGAGAAACGGGCTATCTGCGATATCATGAGGCCCCCGATGTTCAGTTTATGGATTGCGCAACGCGTACACCCTGAGTGAACGCAAAATTCAAGTCTCCAGTCACTACTACAGCCTGTCCTCGTCGCGGGCTTTGGTGAGAAGCCGATCCGCAAACTCGATGCGGCCTGACAGCTCTCGGACCTCGTCGTTTTGAGAGTGCAACTCGGCTCTGATGTCGTCCAACGATTCGTGCAACAGGTCGAGCGATTCCGAGATCTTTGCCAGCTCATTTGGTCCCGCTGTCTGCTTTAGGCGCAAGTACGTCCTGGCACCTATCCAGCAGGCGGCGACACCACCTGCGGTGAGAATGAGGGTGGGGAGGATCTCGCTCATGAAGATGATGCTGTTCAGATCCCCTGGCAGCTGTGCCAGCAACCTCGCATTCACGCTCAAGAAGTCCAGCTGCACATGCACCTCCTTGTGTTCGCACCGGTGATTGAGGTGCAATCATATGCTTCTCACATACGGAACGCCAGATTCGCGATCTGACATCGAGGCACGGCTGTCTTGCGACCCATCGATTACTTTGAGCATCTACACAGACAGTGATTCGATCCCCTCTTCGTATTGCCAGTGAGGTAACATGTCGACCGTCCGTACTTTTTCCGGCCCTCGGTGGGTGATCCTGACAGCGTGCACACTAGTCGGCGCCTGCGCCGGTCCCGCCAGCGACTCACGCACTTCCGATGAAGTATCGACTCGCATCGTACTGACCGAGCCCGACGCGTCCTTCCCCGAGGCACTCAGTTCGATCGTGGGTATACGCGAATTGAGTGACGGCAGGGTAATCGTGTCCGACCGACTCGGTCAGGCGCTGATGATAGTCGACATGGCGGCTGGAACCGCCGACACAATCGGTCGAATCGGTGGAGGTCCGGGTGAGTACAGCAGCCCAGGGCCGCTCTTCCCCTGGCGCGGAGACTCAACGCTCGTCCTAGACATGGGTAATACCCGCTTCACACCGTTGAGCGCTGACGGCGAATTCGGCATCAGCACCCCGCTCATGACACATGATGGGGAGTCGATGAGTCTCGTGATGCCTGAGGGTACAGACCGTGACGGGGGCATCTACTACCAGGCGAGGACCTTCAACATCGGCACCCCCGGTGCGAGTGATGAACCCGATTCGACGCGCATCGTTCGCTGGCACCCTGAGACCGGTCGGACTGACACCGTCGCGGCATTGAGACAGCCAGAACGAAGGATTCAGCGCAGCGGAGGTAATGTGATGATGATGCCGGTTCCTTTTGGTACGTCAGACGATTGGGCAGTGTCTTGGAACGGCGACGTTGGTGTAGCTCGCGGTGTCGGATTCAGGATCGAGTGGTCCAAAATGCACGGAGAGAAGATCATAGGGCCCGCAATCGACTACGAACCTGTCGTAGTCACTCAAGAAGACCGTGAAGCCTGGCTCGAGCAGCGTGCCAACCCGCCAGGGGGTGGGATGTTCATCTCGATTGAAGCCGGCGGGGGTGGCGGAAACGTGAGCACCGCTACGCCGCCGCGCGGCGCGAGATTCGTCGGACCACAGGTTGCCGAGGAAGATTGGCCGGAGGTCAAACCGCCGTTTCCGCCATCCGCGGTGAGTGCTACTGCTGAGGGGGAGTTGTGGGTGCAGAGACACGTCACCCATGGGACTCCCCGCGCATATGACGTGTACGATGCAGGTGGTGAGCGCATTCACACCGTCGTGTTGTCAAACGACTCCCGTGTGGTCGGGTTCGGTGACGGTGTGGTCTATGTCGCGCGCACCGACGCTGATGATTTGCAGTGGTTGGAGCGGTACAGCCGCTAGGAGGCGAGGATAACCGGGCCGATATTTCGGCCCTTTTTCGGTCGGCGCTAAAACGCCGACTTCCCAGTAAGTTCTCGACCCACGACCAGTTCGTGCACGGTCTCGGTACCCTCGTAGGTTATGACCGTCTCGAGGTTCAGCATGTGGCGCATCGAGTGAAATTCAATGGTAATTCCCGCACCACCGAGCAAGTCTCGGGCGTCGCGCGCGACATTCAGTGCCATGCGCGAGTTGTTCCACTTCGCCATTGACACCTGCGAGTGGTGCATCCTGCCCTGATCCTTCAGTCGTCCTAGCTGCAAAGCGAGAAGTTGAGCCGTCGTGATACCGCGACACATATTCGCGAGCCGCCTTTGCACGGTCTGGGTTTCCGCGAGAGTCCGACCGAACACCACTCTCGAGCCCGAGTATTCCCGCACCTCATCGAAACATGCGATCGCCGCGCCAATCACTCCCCACGCGATGCCGAACCTGGCCTGTGTGAGACACTGAAGCGGGCCCGCCAATCCCCGCGCACCTGGGAGACGGTTCTCCTCCGGTACCCTGACGTTGTCGAAGAAGAGCTCCGATGTAATGGACGCTCGAAGCGAATATTTCTTCAGGATGTTTCGGGTTTCGAACCCCTTCATCCCTCTCTCGATCAAGAACCCCTGTATGCCCTCTTCCGTGTCAGCCCAGACTATCGCCACGTCGGCGAGCGAACCGTTTGTGATCCACATCTTCGCACCGTTTACGATCCAGTCACCCCCCGATCGTTTGGCTTTGGTTTTCATGGTACCGGGATCTGATCCCCCGTCGGGTTCGGTCAAACCGAAGCAGCCGATCTTTTCACCCGCTGCCATGTCTGGCAACCAGCGCTGTCTCTGGTCTTCTGTGCCGAACGATAGGATCGGATACATGCAGAGCGATCCTTGCACGGAAACAAAACTCCTGAGCCCGCTGTCGCCGCGCTCAAGTTCCTGACAAACCACTCCGTACATGACGTTATTCAAACCAGCACAGTCATATCCTTCCAAATTACACCCGAACAAGCCCATCTCGGCCAATTCGCCAATGAGTTCTGTGGGGAACCGGTGTTCGTCGAAGGCGGTCGGCAAGATCGGAATGGCGCGCTCGCTAACGAACCGCGCAACAGCGTCTTGTATCTGGCGCTCGTCCTCACTCAAGAGCGATCTAACGTCGTAGAAATCAATCGGATCTGGACTAGTCATTTCTAACCTGTGTTTCGAATGAGGTCGGGTTCGAAATCTTCGATCGACAATGCCCCAAAATAAGTGGTAAAGATGTACCGGTTAGCCTTAACTCGCCAGATGTAGGAGGACGCCAACCATATCGCACACGGCCTCCACCTTCCACTTCCTACTTGCGTGTTAGTTGGAAATTTCTCTGACGTTTTCTTGAATGAAGTAGCGCAGTTGTTCCATCTGAGTTTGCGTGAGGTCCTCGAATTGGACTCCACGCCGTTTCAGGATGGTGGAGAGTGATTCGGTATCGCGATCATCCTTGAGGTCGAACACGGTCCTGCATTTGAGATTGTCCACGCAATGCTGCTTGTCGGCGGTGCATACTGTCATCTCCTCAACACGACCGAATTCCTGTGCCGCATCCAGGTATCTGAACGACAATCCGGAGAGGCTGATGTCCACGAGTTCACCCATGTGAGCGGGGTCGCCTACGGAGATTACGAAGGTGCCGCTGTTTGCCAAGAATCGCGGGTGTCGCCTGCGCTCGGCCTTTCCCTCGTCCAACACTTTGCGAATCAGTAGGGCGAGCTGTTGCATACTCAAAGGTTTCATGGCGAATTCGGTAACGCCGTTGCCCGCGGTATCACCAGAGTCGAAGTCTTCCCTTATGCCGGAGCAGACAATGATCGGTATGTTCGACCTTAGCTGCCTGATCTCCTTGGCGCGCTGCTTGCCGGTCAGATTCGGCATCGTCATATCGGTGATGACCAGGTCATAGCGGTCCGGGTACTTGCGGAACGTCTCGAGTGCCGCCACGCTGTCTGTAGAGGCGTCTACCCTGTATCCAAGTTTAGACACCATTTGGCTCACTATGTCCGCTACCATCTCCTCATCGTCGACCAGCAAGACCTTCATAAATGTCGCTCCCACACGTGAAGTCACCGGCTCTCGAGACGCCGCCACCGATGAAGAAGCCCGCCGTCGGCACGTCCAAACCGACCACCGTTCGGAACACGCTGCATGAA
>CAYTDU010000197.1:0-8576 GCA_964436395.1 uncultured Gemmatimonadaceae bacterium
TACGATCGCGAGACCGGTCGGTTCACACCCGAGGCGGTGGCCGAGCTGGGCAAGTTACAACAGATGGAAGTGGAACGAGACGGCGGTTCCGGTACGGCTTTCGCACACTGGGACGAGGACAGGTTCGACAAGGAGCTGATGACTGGCTACCAGGACAAGGGTGAGCACGTGCTTCCCGTCACTATCGATCTGATGAAGGTCCTAGGTCACACCGTAAACGAGCAGCTTGGGGCGAAAACGCCTCTCGTCGACCTACTGCAGGAGGTAGCCAGCGTGATGTTTTTCCAGCAGGACGAGGTCCATCGCCTCGACCTCGAGCACTTCGAGGAAACCGAAATTCTCGAGAACATTCCCCACGAGCCGCGCCCGACGCGAGATAGGCTCAGCCCATGAACAGGATCATTCGTTGGTTCAACCCGAACACGTCCTATGTGGATGCGGTGCACAGAGTAGGAGCTAACGCTCACGCGAAGAACGGCAAGAAGCGTACGCCGCCTCCGAGTGCGTTCATTCAATACGCTGTGTTTTCGGCCGGTGTCTTCGCGGCGCCGCTCCTACGGCACTTCCGCGCCGAGGGCGGATGGCCGGAGCTAACACAGAGTCTCATAGGGTTTGCCTTTTTCTCACTGCTGACTGGCTTCATCGTCTTTCCCCGCGTGATCGACTCACTCGCGACAGACGACTCGAACAACTGGGCACGCCTTTCGACTGTCTTTACCGCGGGTGTCGGATGGGAGCAGTACTCAGGTCTTCCCGCTGTTCTGGCGCAGTAGCAACCTTCGAGGTGGCAGCATGTTTTCAATCCTTCGAGAGATCAGCCAAAGCGGAGCTTTCCAGACGTTCATTGAACACTTCATTGGCCATTCGGAATTCCTTGAGCGCCAGACTCACGGCGTTCGACTAGCCTTCGATGAGGCTTGGCTTGGGTGGTGGTATCATCACCATTGGTATCGTTTCATCGGCCCCATCCCTCCCCCGGGGGTAATGAGGCCCGAACCGTCATGGTTTTCGCTCTTCCGCACTCTGGGCTTCCCCCTCCCAAGTCTCGGAGATCTTCGCAAACGGCCGAATTGGTGGAAGAGATACTGCTCGTCCAGAGGTTGGCGACCCAACGTAAAACCAATCCGGATCATGCTCTCCCTCCGACCAGGTACTGCGATGACCAAACTGTCCGAACTCCACGATACGGACTACGACGAGTATCCGATCCAGTTTGAGGTTCGGCCCCTCGTCCAGGCACACAGTAGCCGCATGCCCATCACCCCCCTCATCGGAGGTATCAGCATCGGCCCCAGTGGCGGTATCCGAACCGAAAGCGGCACGCTTGGAGGCGTGGTTCGACGCCACGGAACGTCATTGGCACTGACATGCGCCCATGTTCTCGATGGCGGAATAGGGGACGAGGTGTGGCACCCAGCTGCTTCGGATGACGCGCGAGCAAGGCGCGTTGGACAGATTCTGGCAGTTGAGCGTCCCACACCTAAGACTAGTGGGAAGTGCAACCGTACTGCTACCTATGCGTCGAGATCGGACGTTGCGGTGGTCTCATTGGATTCCGGTGTGGATTCGGCTCTTTCAATCCGCAAGCTCGGTCCTGTGTCATCGCTCCGTCCAATAGACGAAATTGGAGAATATGAGCCAGCCGTATTCACAGGAAAGGAGAGTGATCGGTGCAAAGCACGGACTGAACAGCTCTCGCACTGGCAGGAGATAACAATCGATGGTCAACCGCACTGCTACCAAGACCTCTTTACGATTGGATCTCGCGAGCACCACTATGTGTTGCAGGAAATGTCGAGGGCAGGCGACTCTGGGGCCTGGATTCTTTCTGACGACGAGGTGGCAACGCGGGAGCTTTTGGGAATGCTGATTGGCGGAGACGGGGAGAGGTCTTTCTGCGCTTTTGCGGAAAACGTGTTCTTGGATGCGAGCATTGATCCAAACGACGTTGTTTTTCAGTAGGGGTTCCCGGCGACGGTACGGCTACTGCTTCGGTCCATGCGGCGGTGATGGGCCTGCGTGCCAAGGCAGAGCTGGGGGCGCTTATGGGACTTGCCGTCGGTCCGAACCAGGTCTGCCTGGAAGGCTGTTTCCTTGGCCAGCAACATCCGTACACATCGGGATTGATCTCGCATGCTCGCCTGGCCCTTCTGGTGGGAAGGGGCATCTGACCATCATTCCCACACGCATTTCCTCGTCCGATGTCCAACTCGGCCCTAACAATGCCTCAGACCCCATACGTTCCTCAGCCCCGAATCCATACTGGGCCGGATATGCACCCAAGACTCTCAAATCCACATCTTCAGAGCGTGGATGCTTTCCAAGTGCCAGCGACAGTCAGCGCGACCTAGCAGCTCTTCTACCGAACAGGCGCATGGCGACAAATACGGCGCCACTGACCAAGAAGGCGGGGAGAAATGCCACCTCGGCCATACCAAACCCGAAAACGACCAATAGAAAGACAGACAGTCCCATGGCAACACTCCAAAAGGCCTCTCGAACCTTGACGTCCTTTCCAAGCACGACAACCAGACACACTGGAAAGAGAACTGTCAACGCGGAGAGCGCCCCGATGAGTAGAGCCACAACATCTCCGAGAATGACACCCAAAACGACTGAGACTATTCCGACGCCGAGCGTAACAAACGACACCTTACGCCGCAACGACTTCTCTGCGCGCGAATCGGTCTTACTATCGATACTCCACTTCGGAATCAACGCCCATTCTCGACGGAACCAGACCCGACTAAGAGAAACTGAAGCGGCGTTAAGAAAAGTGTCAGCGGACGACAAGACCGCAGCAAACAGGCAGATCAGCAACATCCCTCCGGCCCAGCCGTTTCGTGAACCGTCAACCAGCAAATACACAGCTCTTTCCGGGGCCTGTACGACATCCGGAATATTGGCTCGCGCATACATTCCGACGAAGGCGAATAGAGAAAACACGAGGACGCAAGCAAGGGCTACTAAGTAGAATGCTCGCTTGAGTGCGACAACGCTCTGCCCCGCGATGATTCGCTGCCAAAGGTCAAGCCGTACAAACAAGGACGGGAAAGGTGCCAACAGCGCTACCACGAGAAACGCAACGCCGTAACCGGTGCCGTCAAAAAACTCACCTGGCAGTGTCTTCAGCGCAGCAACGTTGCCGCCAGTACCAACGACGCTCAATGTCGTCAACCCAACAACAAACACTGCAACGAGACCCATTTGAAAAATGTCAGTCCTAATGTCCTTTTCGATACCGCCCCAAGCGGTGTAGAGCACAGTGTTCAATGCGTACAGCAGAGCACCCACTGTCAAAACGGCCTTGGCGTGTCCGAGGCCCGGTGCAAAGGTCTGGATAAACGTGGACACAACGACAACTTGTGCAGCTAGAATGAAGAAGTACGACGCGAAGTATACGGCGGCGAAGAGACGCGAAACGGTAACGACAACGCCGAGCACTGGCACGCGATACTGCTCCGGACACCGCATGTCTAGGAGGTCGAAAAGCGATACGACACCGATATCCACAGTCATTGCACGTAGACGCCCAGCAAGACTCGCTAGGATGAGAAATGCGAGGGCGTACCCGAGGCCCAAAACGGCCCCAACGACACCTCCTTTCGCACCTATCTCAACCAAGCCAACAACAATTCCCCCTCCGACGAGTGTACCGAGGATCGTCAATGCCAGAACCACGGGTCCGATTCGGGCAGGCAGCGCAAAGTAGTCCGCGAAGCCTCTGTGTGGGCGTCGAGCGAACGCATTCACAAGACTAGCCACAAGGAATAGCGCGGCGCCGATAAGTAGGCTAGTCGATTTGTCCATAATACAGGTCTTCTTCGTTTGCTTCGAACGATATCACCAAAGTAGCTCGCGGGCAAACACTGCTGGCGCATCGGCGGACCAAGGCTTCGATGATCCGTGGACACGAAAGCGCAGGATTGCTGACGACTTCAGCCATGGCAGGCTTCAGACGCTGTCGGCGCTCGCGACTGTTCAGACGTGGTAGACGCTCGCGAGTGTAGACTTGAATTCGTCGCGCCGCGAAGGACAGTAGCCCGTTCCCTCATGTACCGGTTGAAGAGCTCCAGCTGCTCCGCCCGACAACCTGGGGACAGACGAAGTGCCGCCTCCGCCAATCGAAGGTTGAGGGATCCGAGCGCCTTGAGCATCTGGTCAAATGTTGCCCGCGCCCTGCTACCTCCGCATTCATATGTGACTTCTGCCTCGGCATTCCAGAGTTGAGCATCCTCAACAAAGACTCTCGAGGAGACTTCGAGCAGGAAATCGGAGGCAGTGCGAACGGAGTCGTGTTCGAATCGGTAGCTCAGAGGCCCGTGTGGCGCGTGATTAGTCAGCGCTAGGTATCGGGAATACAGCGCGTTTCCCGGGTACAGTTCTGCCCGTCGGAACAAGGCGCTTGCGTATGGCGCGATAATACCTGGAATCAATCGTAGTGCTCGGATATTCGCGATGACTTCCGAGGCTTTCGTCCACGGGTTGAACAGCATGAAGCCCTGCATACAGAAGACGTGTCGTTCCTGTAGGTACCGACAGACCAAGGCGACATGCTCAGGCGAGGTCTTTTGACTGGCGCCCAGTCGGCGTAGTTCACTGTTGCACAGGTTTTCCACACCAAGAAAGACCCGCCGAAGACCAACCTCAGCGAATTGCGAAAGCTGCTGCCGACGTTCAAGCGCTCCGTCAGTTGTTGTCATCGCGGAAAAGCTCAAAGCTTGTCCCGGCAACCGCCGCAACCCCTCCACAAGCGCGTCGATGCGAAAACCGTCCGCATCCGAACGGCCGATCGCGTCCTCGTCTGCAAAGATGATTGTACGCGCGCCAAGCCGGGCCAACTCGGAGACTTCGTCAAGAACGTCGTCTGGCGTTCTGCGTAGTCGTCTTGGCGCGCTCGCCGGTCTGAACCTGGCGCACCACTCAGGATTCACGCAAAAGGTGCACCGCGAACCACACCCCCACGTTCCGAGAATGCGCGCTGTGGCTGCACCGAAATTGGCGAAGTTCTGACGAAACCAAGTACGGTCGGGCCTGGGAAGCTGCTGAAGGTTCGCCAGCCCTGACCTCGGCGGCGTGCGAACGAGACGACTACCATCCCTGAAAACGATCCCGCGGACGCCCCGCAAGCGGGATGGCGCGCGGTCAGCCGCTGCCAGTTCTACTATAGTCTCGTGGCCTTCTCCCTCTACGACAGCATCAACAGAGTCTGTTCCACGAAGTATCTGCTCGGCGCAGAAAGACGCGCCGGCTCCACCGATGATGATCAGCGTGTTCGGGTACTCCAAGCGGACAACCTTGGCGAATTCTAGGCACCGCGCCAGATTCGCCCAGGTCGCCGAGAGGCCCACAACGGCCGGGTCGGTTCTCTGAAGTGCCCGCCTGAACGACCGGCTCCCCGCACCGTGAATGGCTTCGACGCTAACGCCATGAGCTTTCAATGAGGAGGCAAGTACGCCGATTCCGACTGATTCATCCGCTTGATCGGGAACGAATTCGTCAGCGAATCCCCCCTTCGGCATGGCAAGAAGTACTCTGACATGAGCTGAGACACTCATTGGGTCATGGCTTCCTTGTCGAGAACGAGTCAATCCAATCAGTGTTCCCACAGTCAGACTTCAAGCACAGCGAGCCGTCCCTGAGCAAGAGGACGTCGCGTTCACCAACAGGCCTTCCGGCGGCTGCGACCTGGATCGATTTGGCGAGTTGCCTACCACACTCTTCGTTCTCAAGATTCAGCGCAACAAGCCGGAAATCCACTTGATCGCTTGCTAGAAAGCGTCCAAGGAGAAGAGCGGCTTCGCCTCGCACAGCATTCCATCGCTTTGTCGACTGACAACCAAGAGTCACTTCCAGGACCCTATCTTCGAGCATCCACCGGACTCCCAAGAGTTCGGCAGTGTCGTCCGAACGAGAAAAGTCTCCGAAAAGCGCAGGAACCCTCCCGTATTGCTGGCACACATCGCAGAACTTCAACATGAAGGTCAGTGGCTCGTTCTCGAAAGTAATGGGCGCAAAGTGGGGAAAAACCTGATCGTGCGCCGCTATCGCAACAGCAGCTTTCGCTAGGATGTCTCGATGGAAATTCAAGTCCACGATTCCATCGTCGTCCAACAGAGTTTTTAGGCTCTCCTCCACAGAAGCCCGCTTCACAAGCGCAACGCGATCACGAAGTTTCTCCTTGTCAACCTTGTCCTCAATGTCATTGGGGTTTGGATAGTAGTTGCGCAGCAGAACCAACGCGCTTATTACGCCATGGTCAAGACGCGACCGGGCGGCGGAGGACATTTGGTTCTCGAGGTGTGTTCGTGCACAATGAAATCCGCTATCGACGTGACTACAGCAGATTCGTTTGCCGGAATCGCAGGCAAGGGCACTAAGATAGGAAAGGTCAGCGCGAAACTCCGGCGCGCCCAGAATCGAAGAGAGCCAAGACTCGTCTCGATCCGCAGCACCGACGAGACTGGTGGCGAATCGGCTCAGGGTTCTTCCGCCGGCAGAGAGCACGTATCCAACATCGTGAAAGAGCGATGTCAGAATCCACGACCTTGTCAGTTTTTCGAGCTCAGGGGGCGACAGGGCTGCTCCCTCGAGCCTCCCGAGAATCCAGATACCCAGTAACATAACCTGAGTGGCGTGAAAAAAGTGCTCGCGGTAGCGACCTGAAGCTTCGTCTCGTGGATCGGCGTACAGGAACGGCTCTGTCGATGCGAATTCCCGTAACAATTCCAGAAGGTTCTTCGCATGGGGTGCTTGAAGAGGCTCAAGCCACTCAGCCGCAGCGGCGAGTAGGGCTGAGCCGTGGTTGCGCTGGGCGGGGTCGAGCGATGCAGTGAGAGCTTGAATTGATCGAGCTACCGCCGCCAGAGACCTATCTGTCGGCTGAAGCCTCGCAAGTTCCAATCGGAGCGGCATTGGAACGGTGAAAGGAACCGTTGCCTTCAGAACCCGCGCTTCACGGATTGCCGTCCTAACTGCAAATGCCAAGTCGAACGCCACACTGAATTCGGCTTTCCAGGCATCATTGGAAGCCGAGCCGTTTGTACCATCCCGAAGGAATGCAATGAGTTCAGTGCTGTCGTTGACTCGTCGAAAGATATCAGCTAACGCGTCGTCGTCGTCGCCAGCTTTGCTGACGAAGGCGGAAGCGAAGCTCGATGATTGTCCCCACGATGTGCTTTCCTTGGTGAAAATGATGGCGCGCGCGACTCCTCCGCTCGAAATACATGCTCTCTTGGCCTCACTCGAGCCAGCCCCCTCAAGTCCGTTGATCTTGTCATCGGCGACTATTACGTCTGCGGGGATTCTTCCAATAATGTCGGCGGCGGTCGTTACCGAGACATCAACGTCGGCCCCACCCACAGCAGCAACAAATGCTCCAACCGCGTCAGCCAACGCTGGAACGTCCTCGACTACATGAACTCGGATCGTTTGGGACACGTTCATCACCCGCCTTTCGGTTTGAAACGAAGCGTTACCACAACGTCATCTCCATCCAGTTGCAGGGTCAGTCTGCCATTGCTTAGCCGGCCAGCCAAGAACCGGCAGTAGAAGAGCCCGCCTTCGTTGACGTGCGAGAGCCCTGACTGCAAAGCGACTCGCGTGGTCGCCGTGTCAGACGCTGCGTTTCTAACAGAGATCTGGACCATCGAGCCCTGCAATTCACCCGCCACGATGATCGGAGTATTGGGACGGCTGTGCTTGGCCGCATTCAGGAGGAGATTCATGAGAATCACGCGCACATCTTGGGTGGCCCGGACATTCTTCAGGTTCTCGGAAACCCCCATTCGGTCAAAGCGATCTTCATCCCCAGTCAATTGGCCTCGAAGGACGCCTGAAAGGTCGCGCAAACAACCCCACAAGCTCGCGTCAACCTCTGTCCCCGGTGGCACGTCGTTTGTGGGCACCAAGTCAGCGAGCAGGCGTATGGGAACAGTAACAGGGATTAACACCGAGCGATCCATGCTGTCTATGAGGTCTAGTGCCTTGTCA
This sequence comes from uncultured Gemmatimonadaceae bacterium, assembly GCA_964436395.1. Lineage (GTDB taxonomy): Bacteria > Gemmatimonadota > Gemmatimonadetes > Gemmatimonadales > GWC2-71-9 > JBDGYW01. Next base: position 7,993 of record CAYTDU010000197.1, read on the forward strand.
GCGGAGGGTGTGGGGCATTTGTGCATCAGCGAGGAAAGGGGCGGCTTGTTGACCGTCCTTGCCGCAGCATCGGCCTTTGGCAGGTGAAGCGCCGTGCTGGTGTGAGTTGGAATGCCTGCGCTGGCGCAGACGAACCGCGCAAGCCTCGCCAAGGGGTACCGCAACTCGTGCCGAAGGTTTGCCGTCAAGTAGATTGATAGATCTGCGATCGATTTCGTCGCCACAAGATTGACAATGTCGCGTGAGAGTAGAACTGTATTTATCAGGAAACACTCTGAGGCGAGTCTGTCAAGCTCGGCAACGAGTGCCAATTCATCGGCGCGGCCTGCTTGGGTAGGGCTGCCGGTCGACTTGTGACTCAAGAACAGCCCAAAGAAAGAGAATCCGACGGTGAGGTCAACCGGACGGTCGGAGAGCCCGATCTGCCTGAGCAGCGCAACGTCGAACGAAGGCAGGATTTCCAGGACCCTTTGGTCAACGCTCGCTGCACGGAGGAGTTCTCGGTCTTCAGACGATTCCTGCAAGCTTCCCGCTGTGACGTCCCGCAACAGAATGGTGTCACCGTCAATCTGTACCATCCATGT
>CAYTDU010000198.1:0-8575 GCA_964436395.1 uncultured Gemmatimonadaceae bacterium
TTCCGCAAAATTCCTCGAAGTCGTAGGAATTGATCCGATCCTGGGCAGGGGGTTCTTGCCCGAGGAAGCAAGCATTGGAGCACCCGACGTCGTGCTTTTGTCTGAGAGCCTGTGGAGGGGCCGCTTCGGATCAGATCCAAACATCATTGGTAACTCCATCAGCATCGCAGGTGAGCCTCACGTCGTCGTGGGTGTGTTGCCGGATCACTTTCGATTCCCGCTCGGCTCGGTAATCTGGGTTCCGACTGAATGGGGTGAGGGGACACTGCGACATCTCGAGGCAGTCGGGCGCCTGGCACCGGGGGTCTCACTGTCACTGGGAATAACGAGCCTGAGAGATGCCGTCGAGAGTATGGGAGGCCGCGGCGATCGGGAGAACATCGGTGCGGTGTCGCTCAGAGATTGGATCTTCGGAGGGCAGAAGGCCCCCGTTTTCATCTTTTACACAGTCGTTTCTCTGGTACTGGCGGTGGCGTGCCTGAATGTCGCTAGCTTGTTTCTCGCCCGGAACGAGACTCGCAGACATGAATTGGCGGTGCGGGCGTCGCTCGGAGCGAGCCGTGCTCGGCTCGTGAGGGAGATGGTGACAGAGAGCCTACTCCTTGCGGCAATCGGCGGGGCGCTGGGGATCGCCGTGGGATGGTTTGGGAGGGACCTGATATTGGCCGCGCTTCCCAACGATATCCCTCCGTACTTCACCTTCGAAATCCCGGCGCACGTTCTACTGACTCTCGGGAGCATAGTGTTGGCCAGTGGGGTCTTCTTTGGCCTGGTTCCAGCTCTTGCGGCACGAAGCTCGGATTTACAGGGGATGCTCGCGGCTGGGTCACGATCGCTGAGCGCCGGAAAACCTCGGCGCCGGCTATGGTCTTCTCTGGTGGCGACGGAGATCGCCTTGGCCCTCACCGTGTTGATATGCGCAAACCTGCTGGTGAAGAGCCTCGTGCACCAGATCGGCGCGGAGAAAGGGTTTGATGCTACGAACCTGGTGACTGTCGAAGCCTCACCGGACTTCTGGGGGGAGCCACTCTGGGAATACTACGCGCGAGTTACTGAGGAAATATCCGCGACCGCAGGGTTCACCGCAGTGGGGCTCTGCCAATGGCTCGACACCGGCGAGAACTACCATTGGTGGTCCGCATATGTCGAGGAGCTGGGCGAAGTGCGGGATGTCCGTTACCAACGGACAGACCCCGGCTATTTCGCCGCCATGGGAATACCCCTGCTGGGGGGTCGCAACTTCAACAACCACGACACTTACAAGAGCCCCAGGGTGCTCATGGTGAATGAGACATTCGCCGAACGATATTGGCCGGGCGAAAACCCGGTTGGGAAGCGCCTGGGCAGGGGATCCGTACCACCATCAGAACAGGATTGGCATGAGGTCGTCGCTCTGGTGGCGGATGTACACAACGCCGGTTTCGGCCGAGCTGCCGAACCGCAGGTGTACCTGCCGTACAACCAATCCGGACTGAGTGAACTCAACGTGATTGCCCGCACCACGCTCGAAACATCGACTGCCTTGCGATCCCTGAGACAAACAATCCGATCGATCGATCCGACAGTACCCCAGGTCAACTCAAGCACCATGGAGCAGGCCATCCGCCAGGCCAACTGGCAAGTACCCTTCGCCACGTGGGCGTTTGGCTTACTATCGATCATCGCTTTGGTACTCGCCGCGACTGGAGTCTACGGATTGGTGACGTTCACGGTTACCCAACGGTCCAGGGACCTCGCGATTCGGGTGGCGGTAGGGGCAAACAGCGGTGTGCTACAGCGGATGGTGGTTAGGGAGAGCCTGGTATTGGCCATTAGCGGCGTACTCGCCGGCGTCATTGTGGCCGCGGTTGGCATGCGTTTGGTCGTGAGTCTGCTGTTCTTGGTCGGGCCGAGGGATCTAACGGTTTACTTGCTCTCGGTAGCGGTGATGACAACGACCGTGGTACTGGCTAGTTACGGACCGGCTCGCAGGATAGTTCGCTTGGATCCGATGACGGTGCTGGGGCGGGAATGATCCGCTTCACTCCTCCCTGAGCACCATCATCGGATCGAGGCGCGCGGCACGCCATGCGGGCATTGCGCCGGCTGCCAAGGCAACGGCTGAAAGAACGATAGCTGAGACGATCAGCGTCTCCGCATCGGTCGCCTGCACACCGAATAGCAAGGATCCCAGTAGCCTGGTAGTCGCGAAAGTGAGCGCCACTCCGATTACGAGGCCTATCGCGACCATTCGACCTACCTCGCAAAACACCATTCTCAGCAGGCGTGATCTCTTTGCGCCGAGAGCCAGCCTCAATCCGATCTCGTTGCGCCTGCTGGCAACCTGGTATGCAAGAGTGCCGTAGAGCCCTATCATCGCAAGCACCAGAGCGACGGCGCCAAAAAAGCCTGCCAGAACTGCGAGGAGCCTTGGCCTCATGAGTGAAGCCGCGACCTGACTCTCGAGTGTATTGAAGCGCACCGAGATTCTGGGGTGCTGATCCGCAATCAAACGAGTGACAGTAGGGATGAGCGTGGCCGGAGCCGCGTCGGTTCTGAGTTGGAAGTTTGTACTGGCGCGATTGTAAGGCACCTGCTCCAGCGGGAAGTAAGCAATTGGCTGTGGCACTTCCTCGATCGTGTTTTGTTTGGTGTCAGCCACGACACCGATTACTTCGTAGGTCTCGGTCTCATCACTGCCCGCTTTCATGCGAAAGTGCTGCCCGAGCGGCTCGGCTCCGGAGAAGAATCGGTTTGCTAGACTCTCGTTGATCACAGCGACCAGCGGTGCGTCCTGATTATCGCTGGACTGGAAATCGCGTCCGGCAAGTAGCGGCGTCTCGAGCGTAGCAAAGAATCCATCGCTTGCGAAGTTGTACCAGACCAGCGTTTCTTCCCGGTCTGTGGGAGTGTATCCATCAACTTCTATGTGGTTATTCATCGACGTGCCGCCGAACGGCATGATTTGCGCTTCACTCGCCGACCTGACACCCGGCAGTGAACGCATTCTGCGCAGTAGCTCGTCGTGTATGGATCGCAATTCCTCCGATGAGTATCCCGCGTTGCTCATGTCGGTTGAGGCAACCAGCAGACCGTTCCGGTTGAAGCCGGTGTCCAGAGTGAGCAAGTGGGTCAGGGTCCCGAGCAGCAGACCCGCGCCCACAACCAGATTCAGCGACAATGCCAGCTGCCCGATCACGAGTACTCTGCCGGTCGCGAAGCGTCCCAGCCGATCAGTGCCACTTCTTCCTGCCGTCCGCAGCGCCGCCTGCGGCGCGGCGCCCGACGCTTGCCATGCCGGGGCGAGACCGAACAACACGCCGGTCACCGTTGCGACGGCAAACGCGAAGCTAAGAAGCCGAACGTCGAGACTCAGATCCAACCAGAGGCTACCACCGGGGGAGATCATTGCCAGCAGGAAGTTGCCGGCCCAGGTAGCGAAGAGAACTGCCACTATTATGCTCGAGAACGACAGCAACAGACTCTCGGTCACCAGCTGCCTGACGAGTCGGCCTCGTCCAGAGCCGATCGCTCGGCGGATCGCCATTTCGTGTTCCCGCCTCGTCGCGCGCGCCATCAGCAAGTTCGCCATGTTGCCGCACGCAATGAGCAGCACCACCCCTACCACGGCCATCAAGACCTGTATCGCGCCGGAGTACCTATCCCGTAGATCGGACACGCCGTTCGGCGCCGGCTCCACCGCGAAGGTGTATGCGCGATACCTGCCCTGTCCTTCTGCGTCCCACGCGGGCGGTACTGTAGCCTCAAATACCGGCTGGGAGATCTGAGCGAGACGCGCAGTCGTCTGCTGCGGAGACACTCCGTGCGACCTCCGGCCGAGAACACTCAGGAACCACGTACTCCGGTGCTCAAGCATGTTTGCGTAAGGAAGCGTGCATATCGGGGTGTATATGTCGCCCGAGATTCCAACCACCACTCCCGAGAAGGTCGGATCGAGCACGCCGACCAACTCGAAGTTCTCGCCGTCCAGCATAACCGTACGACCGACTGCATCGAGGTCCCCTCCGAACTCACGCTGCCAGTACGCGTAGCTGATCACTGCAACCGGCGGACAACCCCGGTAGTCGTCGCTCTCCGAAAGCAGGCGGCCGGCCGCCGGCCGGACTCCCAATACGCGGAACAGATCGCCGCTCACCCAATATCCAAGCGCATCCCGCACCTCACCTCCGGTTGACCGGTTGAAGCGGTGAGTAGTGAAGGCAAACGCACCCGCCAACATATCCTGCTGATCGCGGAACGCTTCCCACAGCGGATTCGTAAAGGAGTCTCTGCCGTCTCCATAAGTCACTCGCACGAGCTCCTCCGGACGCTCGACCGGAAGCGTGCGCAGAACCACGGCGTTGTACAGACTGAAGGTGGCGGTGTTCGCGCCAATGCCGAGACCGAGCGACAAGATTGCGACGAGAGCAAAGCCCGGGCTGCGGCGCAGGGAGCGGACCGCATACCGGATGTCGGAGAAGAGCGACTCGACCCAAAGTCTCATACCAAGGCCACGTTCATGTCTGCCAGGATTACTCCGGTTGTGCATGCGGCTTCCTCTTGCGGTTCTGTAATGGAACGGACTCATGAGAACCTGACGCCAATACCAAAGCCGTGTTCGGAAGGCGCCGGACGTCTCGGACGAAACCCTGTGATACTCTTCGTGCAGATCGCCCAGCACATCCGGCTGCAGATGCCTGGGCAGCAATCGCCGTAACAACCAATCAGCCAAGCGTTGAGTTGTCATATAGAAGATTCGCCTTTGGACGCGAATTCTACTCCATCCCACAGCCGCCCCATCATCTCTCTTGCGCGGGACAGCGCCAGCTCGCCATCAGGTTCGACTTTGAAGTACCGACGGGCCCGGCCTCCGCGTACCGGTTCGGGATCGGCGTGAGACGATGACACGAACCCCTTTTCTTCGAGCCGCTCCAGCGTGCCGTAGACGGTACCGAAAGTGACATTCCGCCCAGCGGTCTCCTCGAGTTCCCTGCGTACGGTCATTCCGTACGCGTCGTCACCCAGGCGTATGATCGCCAGCAGCACCATCTGCTCGAATTCGCCAAGGAACTCGCCTTTGCCCATTGTGCATTACCTCTGGTTTCAAGTGGACGCCGGGATAGGCCTGATATGGACCCGATTCTACATACCCTAGGATATATACGCTGACTCGATGTTCCAGGTTTCATGGCTTGAGAGCGCAAAGCGATCAACAGCACCTTAGATAGGGAGTAGTGTATGACGGCCTAATCACTCCGTAGCGCATTCACAGGCTCCACGGACGCTGCGCGTTTCGCGGGCAGCAATACGGCAGCATCGAGTTGACATCCACATGGGAGTTGACAAACAAACCATGTTTCGAGACTATTCTGGAAACCAGAATATCCGGAAACCAGACGAGTTTACGATCATGCAAGCCAAATCAGAGATTTCGACGCTTCTGCCCCTGACTCCGCGGGTCCTGCTGATACTGTGGTCGTTGGCCGATGGGCCACAACACGGATACCGACTCCTGAAGATCGCAGAGGAGTTGGGCCGCGGCCGCGTTTCGATCGGTCCGGCATCGTTGTACGAATCAATAACCACTCTTGAGAAGCGGGGCCTCATCGCTCGGGCCAAGGCTCCTCGTGACGCCGATCGGGAGGACGCACGCCGTCGCTACTATGAGCTGACCAAGAGGGGCATCGAGCTACTGCGTGCCGAGGCGAACCGAATGAATGCACTGGCAAAGGACCTACGAGCTGCGGGTTTGGTTGATGCGGAGGAAGCGTTGTGAGTCCCAAGAGGCGCGGGTGGTTTGTGAAGTTGCTGCCGCGCGATGTGCGCGAAACTTATGGCGAAGAAATCACCGAGCTATTTGAACTCCGGTTACAGGAAGAACGCGAGCATCGTGGGCGAATCGGTGTTGTGTCATGCCATTTTTCGCTTGCGCGAGACCTGGTGGCACAGCCATCCGGATGCGATGTGGCGGGGCACATGCAACTGAACTCCGAAAGGCGAATGGTGGAACCAGACTAACCGGACACGTTGCGACGCTGAAGCAGGACGTTCAGTACGGAGTCAGAACTCTCCGAAAAAACCCAGGATTCTCGATAGTGGCGGTTCTCACTCTGTCGTTGGGCATCGGTGCCACCACGGCGATCTTCAGCATCGTTGACACCGTATTGCTTCAGCCGCTGGGACTGCCCCAACACGACAGGGTAGTGCAGGTTTGGGATGAGCACCCTGCCACGGCCGCCGGCACCTATGTCTCGATTCCGAACTACGTGGACTACAGAGACCAGAGTGAGGTTTTCGAGTCAGTGGCGGCCATGCAGGTCGGTCAGTTCTTTGCGAATGATCTCGGACACGTCGTGACCGTAGTCGCATTGTATTCTTCGCCTTCTCTGCTGTCGTTGCTCGGCGTGGAACCCCAAATGGGTCGTGCATTTCTGCCGGAGGAAGGCGGCAACGACCCCAAACCGGTGGTAATCCTCACTCACGGATTCTGGCAGCAGCGGTTCGGCGGAGATCCGGGAGTTGTAGGAGGAACGTTGCGTCTTCAGGGATGGACCGATTCGCTGACTCTGACAATCGTTGGCGTCTTACCCGAAGAATTTCAACTTCCACCGATCATGCACCGGGAAGGGTTTGGCCCGATTGCCGAGCCGCAGATTTTGCTTCCTACGAGCCTTTGGCGTTGGGGAAGGAACAACCGAGACGCATGGTCATACGCGATGCTTGCGCGGCTCAAAGAGGGTGTGTCGCCGAGTCAGGCACAAGGTAACCTCGAGCTAATCGCATCGAGGATTGCTGCTGAATTTCCCGAGACCAACGCGGGATATACGACGGTTGTTGCACCACTATCGATGCTGATCACCGGTGAATACGGTAGAGGGTTGGTCCTGATCTGGGTAGCGGCCGGTTTTGTACTGCTGATCGGGTGCTTGAACGTGGCAAGTCTCGTTCTGGGACGAGGGTTTGTGCGCCGGCGAGAACTCGCGGTTCGGTCGCTGTTGGGAGCGAGGCAGATCCGCTTGCTTCGCCAGCTTCTCACCGAAAACCTGTTGCTATCGGCTATTGGTGGAGCAGTAGGGATCGTCCTCGCGCTATGGGGGACTCGAGTTCTGGTAGCGTTGGTACCTGGGGAGATCTATAGACTGAATTCCGTGGCTGTCGACTTGAGGGTAGTGTGTTTTCTCATCTCGGCTTCTCTTGTGACATCGCTCCTATTCGGGTTGCTGCCGGCGCTGGCGAGCGTGCGATCCGATCCCTCTACGGCAGTCAGGGATGGCGTCCCACGCGGTGGTATTTTCTTGTTCCGAGGGCTGGTCGTTGCGGAGGTAGCGTTCGCTCTCATTCTCGTCACCGGCGCAGGATTGCTGCTGCACACCTTCACCAACCTAAACCGAGTCGATCCGGGTTTCGAACGAAACAACGTGATGATACTGCAGCTCGGGCTGGTGCCTCAATCGGTTTCCAAGTATCGAACGCGCGCCGAGCGACTTGGCGTCTGGTCTGCCATCGAGCAACGAGTCACCGGCGTGCCGGGTGTCCTGTCTGTTGCAAGAGCAGGCGACCTTCCACTCAACGGCCGAGAGCAGGAGTGGGCTGTGACACTAGCTGACGGTCCATCTGCGGGGGAGCGATTGTTTGTTGATTTCCGCGATGTGTCGGACGGCTACTTCGAGACATTGGGCATGCGGCTCATCTCAGGTCGCAGATTCTCCCAGGCCGACGTCGACCTGGGGGAGAGAATGCTCTCCCTCTCCAGAGCCGAGGCCGCAGATCGTATCGGTGCGGGCTCACTCGCCATCATCGTGAACGAGACCGCTGCACGGCAGTTCTGGCCCGGCCAGAATGCAGTTGGCAAGGGATTGTATTGGGGTAATCAGAACCTGGAGCGGATAGGCGATACCGAAGAATGGGATCCGATTTACGATCCGCCTTGGCTTCTGTCTGTTGTGGGTGTCGTGAACGAGGTCAAGACTCTCGGCCTCGTACAGGATCCGCGTCCGCAGATCTACTTCCCGAGGGAGTCGATAGGCGCGACCGTAGTTCGCACCTCAGATGACCCGTTGCGAGTCGCTGATGCTGTGCGGGAAGCGATAGTTTCGGTCGACCCCACAGAACTCATCGTGAGTGGTGTCAGCACGATGAACCAACGGTTTTCGGCGACTGTGGCGGCTGAGCGGTTCCGCATGTCACTGGTGAGTCTGTTTGCGGCACTCGCATTGGCTCTAGCCACCATTGGCCTGTTCGGAGTCACCGCTTACGCCGTCAGTCAGCGCACACGCGAGATGGGGATACGGATCGCACTCGGCGCTCGAACTGGAAGCATCATGATGATGGTGTGTACACAAAGCATGCTTCTGATTGGTTTCGGCGTAGTCATTGGACTCGTGGGAGCCGTCGTGCTGACACGTTTTATGTCGAGCCTGTTGTACGGGGTGTCACCGTTCGATCCCGTCAGCTACATAGGTGGCGTTCTGGTGCTGACAACGGTAGCGTTGACGGCTTGTTATCTGCCCACGCGTAGAGCAACCAAGGTCGATCCGCTCGAAGTGCTGCGGTCTGAGTGAACGCCTACCCACGAAGCACTGCGTTCGTCAGGCTA
>CAYTDU010000199.1:0-8557 GCA_964436395.1 uncultured Gemmatimonadaceae bacterium
CTCCCGTATCCCGAAGCCGACCGGCTCGTGTACTTACAGGCAAGCAACCTTCAACGCGGCTGGTCCACGTTTTCAATCTCCCCGTTGGACTTTTGGGATTGGCAGCGTATGAACCGCTCCACCGATCTCATTGCCGCCTATCGGCGGACCAGTGTGACTCATACTGGAGGCAATCGGCCGGAGAGCCTGTCTGCTCTAGCCGTATCGGAGGATTATCTGCCTCTCCTGGGATCGAGGCCTCTTATTGGCCGCGGGTTCACCGAAGAGGATCTCGACCCGGACAGGGAACGGGTGGTGGTGCTGAGCTACCGACTCTGGCAATCGTCGTTCGGGAGCGATCCTAACGTCATAGACATGTCGATCACGCTGGACGGAGAGCCCAACACGATCATCGGTGTTGCACCGGAGAGCTGGCGACACATCGGCGGCACCGGCTCTGACATCCTCCTTCCCTTACGTCCTGCTCCTTGGTGGTACCAAGCTCGCGGTTCCCACTTCCTCCGAGGCCTCGCCCGCACCCTGCCCGATGTGACGCTCGAACAGGCACGTGCGGATTTCTCGTCGATCGCAAACGCGTTGGAAGCCGAGTATCCGGAGACCAACGATGGCTGGGGTGCAGTAGTGACACCTCTCGAAGAGATCGTGGTCGGAGCCGCACGGACGCAGTTGCTTGTTCTCCTCGCTAGTGTCGGCCTGGTATTGATTATCGCCTGCGCGAATGTCGCTCAAATGACGCTTGCGCGCGCGTCTACGCGCGGTCAGGAGATGGCGATTCGCACTGCACTCGGAGCCGGTCGCACTCGTGTAGTAAAGCAGGTGTTGGCTGAAAGTCTCTTGCTGTCCTGTTGCGGAGGATTGTTTGGGATCGGCTTGGCGTACGGGCTGCTGAAGTTCCTAACGGCAGGCTGGCCAAATATCCTGCCCCGCCTTGAGGCGGTCGATATCGGTGGTACCGTCCTACTGTTCACTGCAGGCCTTTCACTCTTGTCCGGATTGTTGTTCGGTCTGTTCCCGGCTTTGAGCGTCGCCGGATCGGATATCGGAGAATCATTGAGAAGAGCGAGCTGGAACGTCACAGGCGACACTGCCAGGCGACGCTTCAGAGGTGGATTGGTTGTTGCGGAAGTGGGTCTCGCAGTGATCCTGTTGGTGGGATCCGGCCTACTGGTCCGAAGCATGCTCGCACTTCGGAGTGAGAATCCGGGCTTCACGCCGCACAACACATTGGTCTTCTCCACAAGTCTCCCCGAGACACGGTACCCGACGAACGACGAGCAGCGAGCCTTCGCAGATGCTTGCCTGGAGCGCCTCGAAGCGATCCCAGGGGCCGATCTTGTGGCGGTTGCGACATCGATACCGATGACCGGCCAAGACTTCATCAATGGTCTGGAGATCGAGGGGCGGCCACAACACGGAGTCGAAGATGAGTTGTCAGCAATCACCTACACGATCAGTCCCGATTACTTCGAAGCAATGGAGATACCCGTCCGCGCAGGTCGGAGCTTCACGCGCCACGACAACGAGGACTCCTTCCTGGTCGCCGTTGTAAGCGAGTCTTTCACACACCAGCACTTCCCTGGAGAGAACGCAATCGGCAAACGCATCAAGTTCAAGGGCTATGACAATCCGTACATGGAGATCGTTGGTGTAGTTGGGGACATTCAACACTACAGCGTGGGCAGGACTTCCATGGCACAGCTCTACGTGCCGTTTCCGCAGCGCCCGGACGATGACGTCAGGTTTGTGATAAAGGCTTCAGTCCCACCGCTCTCGTTGGTCAGCACTGTACGAGAAGCAATCCAGACGGAGGACCCAGACCAGCCACTCATGAGCGTGACAACCCTGGAGCAGCTCATTGCTGAGGACATGTCGCTGCCGAGGTTCCGTACGCTGCTGTTGACTGCTTTCGGTCTTACTGCGCTACTACTGTCTGTGGTTGGTCTGTACGGGGTCCTGTCGTTCACGGTGGCGCAGCGGTCGCGGGAAATCGGAATGAGAATGGCCTTGGGCGCACAACAGGCCGCAATCCTAAAGCTGGTTCTCCGGGACGGTGTGCCGCTTGTCTTGACTGGTGTCGCGCTAGGCTTGGTGGGTTCGCTGGCTGCGACGAAAGTGCTGGATTCGCTGCTGTTCGGGGTGGGTGCCAGGGATCCGGGAGTCTTCGTCAGCGCACCAATATTGTTGATCGCGATCGCAACTGTAGCCGTCTTGATCCCCGCGTTCCGAGCAACGCGAGTTGATCCGGTGACGACACTAGCGGCGGAGTAGGCTAAAGGGCAGCGGTACCGAGAGTTGTTGCTGCCCTGCCCAATATGCCGCGCAAAGAGATTCGTACCCATCGACCTGCTGCAGGGGCCTCTTAGCTTGGAAAGTTTGGTCAGGGTTCCCGATCTCTCTCAGACAACTCTTGCATTTAGCCCGAGGACGCACATCCCTCTCGCGTCTTACTGTTAACTTTCGATGAATCGGATGGAGACCGTTCATTCGATCTTCGATGAGGGGGGGACGGTGCGTGTCATCGCAGTTCACCAGATCGTGCCAATCGCGTTAGTAGCGAATGTATGGGCCTGTAGCCGATCGCCAGACATAGACGCCACGTCCGATGACATGGGATCAGTGGCTGACAGTGCCCTCTCCCAACAGGAGCTTGCGGCAAAAACCGAGATATGGGATCCCGTGCCTGCGGTCGTGACACCCAGACGGACCGGCGCTGCCGTGATTTGAAGGAACAATACAGAATATTCTCTTGGAATAGGGGGCGGTACTTTGTCAATCAAAAATGCGTTTCGAATGTTAGGATCTGCCTGTCTGGTTGCGTTTGCGGCTTGCGGAGACGGCCAGGATGAGATCGCCAACCTCCAGCCGTGGCCAACCAGAGTAGTCATAACCAACGACGACGGGATCGACTCTCCTGCCAGTATCGCACTCGCCAGGGCGTTCGCACCAATAGCAGAGACGTTCTTGGTGGTGCCCGCGGAAAACCAAAGCTCCGGCACCAACTTCGCGACCGCGGCCCGGTCAGGGCGTTTCGATGTGAATGTACAGGAAGTCGGTGAAGGTGTTACTGCCTATGCCGTGGACGGTTTCCCGGCCGACTGCGTCTTCTTTGCACTCAACGGATTGTTGCGTGAGTCTCCCCCCGACCTCGTAATCTCAGGGGTTAATACGGGGAACAATCTCGCCGACGCATGGATTCTTTCAGGCACAATCGGGGCGGCTCGCGTAGCCGCTTACTACGGCGTTCCAGCAATCGCGGTGTCGGGAATCGACGAAGACGATGCTGAGGCGGTAGAAGCAGTGGCGGATTGGGTCGTGAGATTCGCGCAGAGCGATGCCGCACGTCGGTTGGAACCACCCCAATTCCTCACGGTGAGCCTGCCGGTCGGGCCGACGTCACAGATAAGAGGAGTCGAGGTTACTGAACGAGCACGGGGCCTCCGCGCCATGACGGCGACCAGGTTGCAGGAAAACCAACAGCAGGAGGGGACGGAAGCGTGGTCATTCGATGTCGACCGTGCTGCGTTCCCTGCCCCTGAGTTCACCGATGCGGCGGTCGTTGGTGAGGGCAGCATAACAATCGTGGCAATGCGGGTCGATGAGAGCGACGCCGAGATGCATGCGTGGCTGGTGCGCAACAAGGACAAAATCCCGGCGTTTCGAAAGCTGAACTAACAACCGGCTAGCGAGCCCGGAAGTATGTGCAAAGCGTGTCGAGGTGCTGCCGCGTCTCCTGCGGCAGTGCTTCCAGTTCCTGTTGAGTTGTTCCCAACTCATGACACCCCGCCAACCAGTCGTTCAAGCATGCTCGTCGTGCTTCTTCGTGTGATTCTGCCCGGCATTCTGGAGTTGCGCAGGAAACGTCTAACCGTTGATCGAGACATACCTGGAGCAGCTCTTCCTGCCGAGCCATGCGATCCGCATTCTCAATCATGAACGACGTGGACTTGCCGAACATCAATCCCAGCGCGACCATGGCTACGACGACGAATCCGGTGAATCCCGCGAACAGGACAAGAAACGTATCGCCACCGTTGAGCAATACGAGCCGCATCGCGTAGAACGAGACAACCGCTGCAACCAGCGGTGCAAAAAAGAGTTGGACCTCAATGCTGCGCAACGAGACACCCGCGACGAACCCAACAAACGGCAGGGCCATCAGGATCTGCCAGCGGCCCAATGGATAGAGGAGAACCCTCTTGGGCCACGCTCGCACCGCATCTAACAGTCGTTCGGGATCCACTTCAACTCGTCCTTTTGACTCATCATGCACGGTCACCGGAGTGGTTTAGCACCGAGCATTCGGCACCTCACTGAGCTTTGTTTCTCGAGCATCCTTGACCTCAAAGAAGGTTAACTACGATACTCACACCTGCGACACGTCCGAGGATCTGGTTCCATGAGGCGGGACGCCGGTAGCGGGCTGAGCTACGGACGTGACACTGAAAGGAATTCCGAATGCCTAGAGTCACCAAACCGGTCGTGTCGTACGAAGACTCGTTCGAGAAGCTCGATATCCGAGTAGGAAGGGTTATCACTGTCGAACTCGAAGAGGCAACACACAAACCGACATACAAGATGGTCGTGGATTTCGGGAAGTTTGGAACACGTGTGAGCTATGGTCGATTCACACAACACTCGGTCGAGGATGTCAAAGACCGACTCGTACTCGGCGTGTTAAACTTCGAGCCCAGGCAGATGGGCCCAGTTACGTCCGATGTGCTGATTCTGGGGGTCCAATTTCCCAAGGCGGAGAGCGGTGAGGCCACGTTCGTCTCACCAGCGGCGAGTGCCAAGGTTGGGAGCAAGCTTTTCTGATCTGCTGAGCAAAACTCCATATGGGGAGGAACGTGTTTCAGTGAGCAACAACATGCGCAGGAAAGACAGGCTTGTCGAAAACCGAGCGGAGATCGACGCAATGATTGCCGGCAGCGAAATCGTGAGGCTCGCATTGTCGAAACATGACGAACCTTACTTGGTTCCCCTGTCTTTCGGTTATGACGGCGACGCGATATACGTGCATACCGCCCGAAATGGGAAAAAGATCGAATACTTCGAGGCTAGCGGTCGAGTATGCTTCGAGTTCGAAAGAGACGTTCGTTTCGTCCGTGGCAACGGCGATGCGTGCGAGGCAACGTGTTCGTACGAATCCGTGATCGGCTACGGGACGATCGGAGAAGTCACTGCCCCCAGCGACAAGACCTACGCCCTCCGGCAAATCACCTGCCACTACATGCCAGCACCCTCAGACTTCACCGACAGCGCTCTCTCCAAAGTGCGCGTCTGGGAGATCTGCATCGAATCGATGACCGGAAAGAGATCGCCACTGAAAGAGACCGGCTGACGGTAGCCGGTCCCTAGTTACGGATGCCGACACTAGAAACGAGCGACGTGTCGGCATGAGGTGCTTCCTCAGCGTGGGTGACTCGCGGAGTCTAGTAAACGGCGTGCTTTATCAGCCACCGACCGCTAGCCGTCAAGCGACCGCGGCCGGTGTCGATCTCCCTATCGCTTCACCCCGTAGATGTCCGCACCTCCCATGCTACCCGACAGGAATCCGCTGAATTCATCACCTTCGAATTCCAATTCACAATCCATCCCAAACTCAGCCATACTGAACGTCAGCGTTTGGCCATCAACTACTATGTTGGACATCGCCCCGCCACCCATTTCGGTATCGACAGTGCCGGTGTATCCAGCCTCCGCCGACCCTTGAATAGTCATAACACCGCCTATTTCCATCCCTTGAGCTGAAACGGTGAAGTCGTAGGTACCGGTAGGGTCGAATGGCGGAGGAGCGGGAGGAGCCGGAGGGGGACCGCTCGCACATGCGCTCACAAAAATCCCAATTACCGACGCGATCAGGACTCGCCTTTTCATGTTGTCTCCTTAGAGGGAAGTATGCGTGCCGAGGCGAGCGAGCCTCAAAACGCGGCCAGCCCAGCATCTTTCTCTAGAACATCGAGTTTTTTCCTTTGAGATCACCCTTGCGTTCAACAGAAATCTGCTGCGTCAGCGTTCGATGGCCCATCGTGAGCGTCAGGGTGTAAATGCCCGGCTCCGCCAGCGGCGCAGGTTGCACGGCATCTCCGAAGTATTCTATCAATCCTCCCAAGCCAGTCAGCTCGGGCATTATTGCCAACCCTACATCTTGTGCCAATCCCATCATCTCCATACCCATGCCGCCACCCATAGACTCTCCAGGCCGTTCACGGAAGGCCTCCGGGTCGCCGCCCTGCTGGCCCATTATCATCGCACGGGCCATTTCCATGATGTCGGTCTCGCCTGTGAAGATTCCTGTCAGGCGGGTGATAGCCATCTCGTTGTGCCCCTCGGCAATCATTGAATCGCGCACGACCATTGCACGCTGCGCTGCCCTCGCCTGCTCGGCCTGCCTGGATGGCGATACGACATCCGGTTCCGCCCTGTCAACACGCAGGTCCCAATCGATCGTGTGCAGTCCGGCCGCAGCCCGCCCTGACAGAGTCCGAACAACGTCGCCGGCCGAATTCGTGACCGTGATTGATACTCTGGGCGCTGAAGGCCTTTCGCCTTCTTCACGTTCTGCCCTCGCGGCCGCTCTTATTTCACGTGCCACGTCATCGCTGATGTAGTAGCTGATTGCTGCTTTCGAGCCGGGCGTCGGCCGAGCAAACCAAGCATGACCGTACGACTCACCGCCCCGGGCGCGTTGTCCGAACTGGAATGCAGTCGGCGGTTCGAACAAAAAAGCACCGCCGGCGAGTACTTGATCCGACAGCTGCTCGAGCGGCGCGATGTTCACAATCCAAATCGCCCGACCATGCGTTGCCGCAATGAGCTCGTGATCGCGCGGGTGAATCTTGAGGTCGTGCACCGGCACCGCAGGAATTCCGTTCATGAACCGTGTCCAAGAACCGCCGCGATCGGTGGAGACATATGCAGCCAGATCCGTACCCACGAACAGCAGATTCTCGTTGTGCGGGTCCTCGGTGATCACGTGTACGTAGTCAGTGGCGCCTGTTGGTAGATTGGACACAATCGACCTGAAGCTCTGGCCGTCGTCGTCCGTCACAAACACGTAAGGTGTGAAGTCGTTGGTTCTGTGATTGTCGTACGTCACATAGAAACGGTTGACGTAGTGATGGGACGGAGTGATTCGGCTAACGTACGTCCCGGCTGGGACACCCTGCACGCGTTCCGTCAGCTCTACCCATTCTCCGCCGTCGTCATGGGTAATCCAGAGCCTACCATCGTCGGTTCCCGCAAAGATCTTCCCCTGCTGCAACGGCGACTCGGCAAGCGACACGACCGTCGCGTAGGTCTCCGCAGACGTCACGTCGAGCGTGATGCCTCCTGTCTCGTAGAGGCTAATACGTACTTTTTCCGGGTCGGCGTAGCTCAGATCCGGCGAGATTGGCGTGAGCCCATCACCCCAATCGGTACTTTTCAAAACCTTATTCGAGCCAGCGTAAAAATGGCTTCGCTCATGCACCGACTGGAAGAACGGCGTATTCCAGTTCCACCTGAGGTGGTTGTCGGCCGAATCCGCGGACGCCTGCTCGCGCAGACTTTGGATTCGTGCGTCGTCTTCGGAGACACCCTCATTGAGCAGCGTGACGATCGTGTCTTGATAAGGCCGCTTGGCAACCTGCCACGTTGGTTTTTTCAGTGTCCAGCGATCACCTGTCGCGAGGTTCTGACGGGTCATTGCGCCACCCTGTGACTCGGTCCAGATCAAGTCGTGATCGACGGGATCCTGCTGCGACACAAAACCGTCGCCGAAGTGAACGTCGGCCCAATGGTACTTGCTGATCATGCCGTCGGAGAGCCGGCTGGGACCGCACCAGAGTCCATTGTCCTGGAGGCCGCCACATACACGATATGGAATGTCCATATTGTAGCTGACGTAGTAGAACTGACCGGTCGCGACGTTATTGAAGGTGATCCAGTTCCCGCCCTTGTCGAAGGTCACCCCGACACCACCGTCGTTTCCGACCACCATGCGTTCAGGATCGAGCGGGTCAATCCACATTGCGTGATGATCTACATGAATCCCGTTAGTGGTCGTACCGGCAGTACTGCCGCCATCTGGCGAGAACTGAACAGGAGTTGAAGACCAGTAGACTCGGTCTGGATCCTGCGGATCTACTCGGACCTGCGAGTAGTAGAACGGACGCACATTGGCATCGTGCCTTTTCTCCCACGTCACCCCTCCATCATCAGACCGGTATAGCCCACTGCCACCCGACCCATCCTCCTCTTCCTCAGCCTCGACCAACGTATACATGATCTGTGGGTTGTTTAGCGCGATGGCTATTCCGATGCGACCTTTGTTGGCGGTCGGAAACCCGCTGCCGACGATCTCTTCCCAGGTGTCGCCGCCATCGGAGGATTTCCAAAGCGCGCTTCCAGGACCGCCGCTATTCAGGAAGTAGGGTCCGCGCACACGCTGCCAGCTCGCTGCGAAGATCACATTCGGATCTTCAGGATGCAGGATCACATCCACGAAGCCCGCGGAATCACTGATGAACTTGACCAGCTCCCAGGTAACACCGCCATCGCGGGTGCGATATAGGCC
>CAYTDU010000200.1:0-8508 GCA_964436395.1 uncultured Gemmatimonadaceae bacterium
CAAATCTCCGCCTGTCGATAAGGCCGTAAAGTGGCTGCGCCTCCGAGATCCCAGACGATTGCTTCGATAGCAATCATCACCACCATGGTGGTAGTCACGGCATTGATCATTATTTGGACGCTACACTCACCGTTGCAGGTCCAACGATTCCTGATCCGTTTGGTTGTAGTGAGCCTCTTGCTGTTTCTCGTCACGCTGTTCATCCGCTACTTCTCGTTGTTGTGGTTCGGATACCTCCAGCACGCTGAGAGGACGATCAAAGGCCCGCCGACTGACGACACATTTCCGCCAGTATCCGTTATAGTGCCCGCATACAACGAAGCACTCGTGATCGGAGATGCGATAGACGCTCTGCTCAGGTTGGACTATCCCGAGTATGAGGTGATCATCATAGACGACGGTTCTACCGATGACACCTTGGACATCGCTAGACAGTGGGAAGGCCGCCACGGCGGGGTGGAGGTACGTGTATTCACGAAAGCAAACGGTGGTAAGGCCACGGCTCTGAACACGGGCGTTGACCAAGCGCGCCACGAGTTCGTGCTATGCATGGACGCGGATGCGTGGATCGAACCGCAAAGTCTCAGGGTCACGATGCCCCATTTCGCTGACGAGTCGATAGGTGCCGTCGCCGGCAACGTGAAGGTGGCGAACCGCGACCACTGGCTCGCGCGATTGCAGGCGCTCGAGTACATCGAAGGGCTCAACATGCCCAGGCGCGCACAGGGGTTCATGGCGGCAGTGAACATAGTGCCGGGACCGCTCGGCGTTTTCCGCATCGAGGCGTTGCAGGATGTGGGTGGATACGACGACGACACGTTTGCGGAGGACGCCGACCTCACAATGAAGCTGGTGGCCTCGGGCTGGAAGATTATCTACGAAGACAAGGCGATTACGTGGACTCATGGTCCCACCAACGCACTAGATCTGATTCAACAGCGTTACAGGTGGACACGCGGTATTCTCCAAGCAATACGCAAGCGGAAATCGATCTTGTGGCATCCATTCCCGGACTTTCCTCTGTGGCTTTCTGCCGTCGAGATGGCATTCGAAGGGGTGATCTGGCCAATACTGAACGTCTACGCCCATCTGTTCTTCGCGATGGTGGCACTGTTGTACGGCATGGGTGAGTTACTGTTGTATTGGTGGGTGTTGTTGACGATTCTGGATCTAGTGGTGGCATTGATAACAGTGGCCATGGAAGAGGAGGAGCTGATCCTCGTTCCGTATGCGCTCATCTATAGGTTCGCGTTCATTCTGTTCTTGGATGTCTCCAAGACGTTGGCGGCGATCGAGGAACTATTCAACCTTGGAATGAGCTGGGGGAAATTGCGGCGGGTAGCATACGGCCATGGAGGTCATTGAGGTGCCGCGTTCGCGATACATGAAGAGCTTTTTGCCGTAGATGGAGAACGATTCAAATGTCAGTAATTGACCTGCTCATCACGATCATCGTAGTCACGATTCTGGTTACGATCGCGCTCGGAGTCGCGACATACGTAGCGTACAAGCTCCGGCTGGCCAGGCAGCCGGGAACGACTGAGGATGTGGGGCCAGGCTCACGTTACTTCGTGTTGCACGAACCACCGTCTGACGGTCAACTGGAACTCACACCGGAAACGGCGGATGCCTCCTAAGAGAGATCCGGTACCGCGCGTCCGATCTGCCCCGCAGTGGTTGGGTGGTCTGTTCGTGTTGGGTTTGATCGGTGCCGCAGTTATCGGCGGCGGTGCGGTGTTGTGGGAGAACGTAGACGTGCAGCGGATGACGACGAGTGCGGCTTTGCGGGAACCACACTCGGTTCCCATGTCATCGCTGCCGAATCTTCCGGCCCATCACGAGACCGAGTTCAGCGCATATCTCTATACGTCTCAATCAAGCGGCGGGTTCTACGACGATGTCGACTACTACCCAGATATTTTGGACAGCTGGGAGGGGTTGCTGCAGGATGCGGGCGCACGTGTAACGCGCATTAGAAACGCGGAGTCCGTCGCGGCTCTAGGGTCTTCCGACCTGCTCGTTGCTGCATCCGCAGTGTGCCTATCTGCCGAAGAGGTGGCAGCATTGCGCGGGTTTGCTGAAAGAGGGGGTGGCCTATTGCTCACTTGGGCGACAGGAGCGCGCGATTCCAGTTGCACGTGGCAAGGTTGGAACGCACTGAGCACGCTGACTGAAGTTACTGATTTCAATACGCTCGAACGGCGCGATGCGGTCTATTTGACGGTACCGAGCGGGCTCCCTCTGACGGCAGGGCTCGGACCGGCGACACGCATCGAATTGCGCTACGAGTCGCAGCTTGCATTGGCTACGGAGGGCCCGCGCGTTTACTGGTCAGATTGGGCGCTCAACTCCGAACCTGCCGAGGAGACAGTAGGGATGGATGCAGCCGCGTGGTTGGGAAAGACTGAGGCGGGCGGTCGCATCGTTTGGTTCGGTTTTCGGATTGGGCACGGGGCGAGCGAACAGGACGAAGAACAGCTTTCACGACTGTTCAGGAATGCCGTGTGGTGGGCTGCAGGAGTCCCGGTCGTCGAGCTTTCCCCCTGGCCGCACGGCAACCAGTCCGCGCTACTGCTGAGTCAAGATGTCGAGTCACAGTTCGCCAATTCGGCTAATCTTGCTAGGGTGGCACGAGAGAAAGCAGTTCCTGCGACCTTCTTCGTGGTTTCCCAGTTGGGAGTCGACTACCCGGCGATTGCAGATTTGCTGAAAGAGGTTGGGGAGGTGGGAAGTCACACATCCGATCACGCAGTTGTCGCAGGTAGGCCATTGATAGATCAACGCGCGCGTCTCAACCGAACGCAGGGCGAACTCGACGCGTGGGCGGGTACTCGTGCGGTCGGTCTCAGACCTCCTGAAGAGCGCTTTGACGAGGCTACGCTTAGGGCGTGGGCCTCGGCGGGCGGGACCTACATCGTAGGCACAAATGAGTCCCGCCAGGGAAGCCCGGAGGTGTTCGATACTCCAGATGGCAGGATTGTCTTGCTGCCACGGATCATCAAGAACGACTACAACGTTTATGTACAAGACGGTGCGATGCGCTCGAGGCGGTTGACTGAAGCTTATCTGGCCGGCATGTCGAAAATAAACGCGCTAGGCGCTCTCGCCGTTGTCTCTCTGCGCACACAGGTCGGGGGAGAAGGGGCTCGGGTCCAGGTTGTGGCGGACGTTATCGACAGTGCACGGGCCCAGGGAGATTGGTGGTTCGCCACAGGACGAGAGATGACCGAATGGTGGCTCGCACGGTGGGAAACGGCGCTCGGTCTGCACGAGGCTGCCAACGGACAACTCGATATCATTGTTCGCGCAAACGAAACCCGAGGCATTAACGGGCCATGGCTCGAAGTGTTTGTTCCCGGAAACCCTGAGGATTGGACGCCGAGGTACCGCGGTGAACTGATGCGACATGTCCGAACTGAATGGAGTATCCGAATTCCGCTTGTCGACCTCGGCCCTGGCGACGAAATGTCGGTTGAACTGGCGTACGTGGGCTAATGGGTGTGAGGCCGATTGCGGTCGGTCAGAGCCGTCTCGTCAATCTGCTGGCGCTCCTGCAATGTAAATCGTCGCTGTCCCGGCAATGGTGCACTCCCGAATCGCTGCCGGTATGGCGACTGAAGCGCCCCGCGGCAACGGCACCGGTCCAGGACTAGCGGGATCCGAGACAGAAGCGTCTCCAGCCACGTTCAGTAGAATTTCGAATCCCCGACTCTGCCTGTGAATCTCTTGGTTGCCGACTTCCAGAACCGACAGCTCAAACTCATCGGCGGGAGTTACGTACCGCCCGTTCTGGGGCTCGAGAATCTCGACGTCTCCGGTTTGGAATGTGAGCGTCTTCATCAGCTCTGGTACATCGACGTGCTTCGAAGTAAGGCCGCCACGTAGAACGTTGTCCGAGTTTGCCATCAATTCCACAGCGAAGCCATCTAGATAGGCGTGCAAGTCGCCGGCAGCGCAGAAAATGGCCTGCCCCGGCTCTAGCTTCACGAGGTTCAACAGCAGAACACACAACACGCCGATATCGCCGGGGAAAAGGTCGGAAACCTCGAGTATCCAGCGATATTCACTGCGGGTGGATTTCAGCTCGCCAGCGCCTCTGAGCAACTCCGAAAGCAATAGATCTTTCCTTGAGCCATCTATCTCGATGACAGACTCGAAGAACCTTCTGAGGCCAGCCTGGTTGGGTGTCTGGCGAAGCAGATGAATCTCACTGGCAATGGAGTTGAGCTTCACCTCGTCAATGAGTTCCAGCATCGACGGCAATGTTCGAAAACCATTTAATGCCCAGAACTCGGTGAGCGCACACAAGATTTCCGGCTTGTGGTTGTCGTCCTTGTAGTTGCGATTTGCGGCATCAACTGCGAGTCCGGCTGATTCTTCCGTTAAGAAGCCTGCTTTCGCCTGTTCCTTATTGGGGTGAGCCTGGATAGAAAGCGGTTTGGCCGCGGGAAGAAGCTTGAAGAGGAACGGTAACCGCCCCCCATAACTCTCGGCTGCACTAGAACCGAGCATGGCAGATGGATTTTCGTCAATCACCTCGATCAACGTTTGGCCCAATGTCCGTGACGGCGCCTTGGGATGAGCGCCCATCCAGAGCTCAGCCTGCGGTTGTTCGGATGGCGCCGGATTGCCCAGGAGCGCAGGAATGTGGGTCCTGGATCCCCATGCGTACTCCATAATGGGATTGTCGAGCTGCAATATTCCAATCATAGACATGTGCCGGACTCAAGATATGCTGTCCAAGTATCGCTCCATCGGTGCTACGGAGTCTAACGCACAAATGTCCCAAATACGTACCCTCATGTCCCAAAAACGCACTTGTAGGCTATCGCGTTAGTCCGTATTAATTGAATTGTGGCTACGATTCTTGTCATTGACGATGAAAGCTCGATACGCGAGCTGCTGCAGGAGGCCCTAGAGCGCAACCAGCATTCTGTCCTGTTGGCTGAAGATGGACTCGAGGCGTTGGATGTGTTGAGGGCGCACGCGGTGGATGTTGCGCTCGTGGATCTCATAATGCCGCGTATGCACGGGCTCGAGCTACTGCGGCGGATGCGCGACGAGTTCGCTGCGGTCAAAGTGATTATCATGTCCGCATACGAAGACATCGTCGACCTGGCACAACGTCAGAAGGATGTGGCAGCGATACTGAGGAAGCCGTTCACAGTTGCCGAGCTGACGGATATGGTGCAAAAGATACTGGACAGCACCTAGGCCGTTAGCCGGTCAATCGCCTCTCAGCACCTCAACAGGATCCACTCTGAAGACCCGGCGGGCAGGGACGTAGCCAGCCAACAAACAGACTACGATAAGCAACGAGACGACTGCACCGTAGACTGATGGGTCCCACGCCATTACTCCGAAGAGGAACTGCGAGATCAATCGGGAAGCGCATAGTGCAGCTGCCACCCCGGCGACTGTACCCGCAATCCCCATCAATAGACTCCTACGCAGAACAGTTCGCATCAGGCCCCGGTTTTCGGCACCGAGAGCAATGCGGATTCCGTATTCTCTGGTCCGCAGCGCAACCGCTCTCGCGGCTACCCCAAAAACGCCTACTGCAGCCAGCGCGCAGGCAAGACCACCGAACACAGACAGAAGGAGTGTGCGGTAGCGTTCCTCACTAGCCGACGATTGGATTAGGCTGGCCATCGTACGGGGCTCTATGACAGGGACGTCCTCGTCGAACGAGCGGACTACCTCCCTCATGTGCGGGAGCAATTCCTCCGTTGCACCGTCTGTCCGCGCTACCAATCTGATGTCGCGTGCGGTTTGTTGAAGCAGAGACGTGTAGAACACCCTGTCCGCTTCTGAGCCGAGCTTGTTGCGCTTGACGTCCCCGACGATTCCAACGATGGTGATGCCTCCGACGGACCAACCACCCAGCTGGGCACCGATCGGGGATTCACTCGGGAAATACCTGCGCGCGATGTTCTCGCTAATAAGCATGACAGGCGCCGCATCTTCCCCGTCGGCCATGGTGAAGGCGCGGCCAGCCACCAGAGGAATGCCCATTGTCTCGAAATATCCGGGCAGCACCCTCACCTGTTGGGCGCTGATAGCTTCTTCGTCCTCTTTACCGACTATCTTGCGCGACGTGGTGTTGGTCAGGCCTGGGAATGGCAACCTAGAGGCAGCAGTGGCGGCGGAAACGCCCGGGAGCGCCCTCAATCGTTCAGTGAGCCGTATGTGTGCGTTGGATGTGGCCTGTCGGGTCTCGTACTTCGTGCTAGGCAACGCTATGTGAACTGTGGCTAAACCGTCGGAACTGAAGCCGGGATCCACAGACAAGAGTTCGCTGAGGCTCCGAGCCAACAGCCCGCCTCCAACCAGGAGCACCACCGTTAACGCGATCTCGGTGACGATGACAATCTGCTCAAATAGCCCGCGCCTTGCAGAACCTGTCCTGGTAGATCCGCTCATCGTTGCAGTCGCTGAGTTGCTTACGGAAACGAGCGCCGGCGCTGTGCCGAAGATCAAGCCCGCCGCGATTCCGAGAAGTGCTGCGAACCCGAACACCGTGAGGTCAACACCGATCGTGCTGACTCTGGGAAGCGGGGGTGCCATTGCCACTAGGACCTTCGTGCCGCCGTACGCAAGCAATGCCCCCACGATACTCCCTAGGATTCCAAGTAGGAGGCTCTCCGTAATCAGTTGGCGTGCAATCCTGCTCCTGCCCGCGCCGAGTGCCGAGCGAGTCAGAATTTCGAAGCGACGCCCCTGCAACTCACCCAGTGAAAGCGTAGCTATGTTACCGCACGCGATAAGTAGCAACAACCCGGTTGCACCGAAGAGCAAGAGCAGGGGAGAGTCGAGTCCGTGCGTTTCGTCGTCGGAGCGAGGCACGAGTCGTACATCGGTATCTGCTCGCGTGGTGCGCAGGATTCGCGTGACCTCGGCGTGTGCCTTCTCTATCGAAATGTCGGGGCGCAGTCTGGCTATCGCCTCGAGATTGTTTCCGTTTCCCATTGCCCGGTCGCCAAGTGGAATCCAGACGTCACGTTTGCCACTGCGATCTTCCCCCAGCCAGTGCATGCCGAGATATCGCAGTCTGAAGGACGGTGGCAGGACGCCCACGATCTCACGGTCGGTACCGTTCAGAGTAAGGGTAGTCCCGAGGACCTCGGCGTTTCCACCCAGTCTGTTCTGCCAGGTGTCATGGCTAATCACCACCACGGGAGAGGCAGCGCCGGCTGACGGGCCTTCCTCTCCTGGAATGAACCAGCGTCCCAAAATCGGATAAACGCCAAGAACGTCGAGCAACGAAGCGCTGCCGTAACCGACCCAGAGTCTGTCGGCCTCACCGGTGCCGGTCAACGTGGTCTGGACCGCGTTGTGAACCGCGACACCATCGAACGCAGTGTTTTCCGCTTGCCAGTTGCGGTACTGCTCGAACGACATTGGCAGTTTGTCCCAGGTCCGGCCCACCAGACCAGGAGCACCCCTCGCTCCCTCGACGGTTTGCCAAACGTTGTAAAGCTGGCCTGATTTCTTGAAAGGCACACTCTCGATGAGAACGCCGGCAACAACCGAAAACATGGCGGTAGCGGCACCAATTCCGAGACCGAGCGTCGTGACCGCGACAGCTGTGAAAAGGGGCCTCTTGCACAGCGTACGCAATCCGAAGCGCATGTCTGCAAAAGCGGTCTCCAGGACGGATGACCGCGGAGCATGATTCCCGCGCAACCGGAGCTTCAGCGCGTCCATTGCTGCTCCACTACATCTCAGCAACCCGCTCAGGGCGGAGTGATTCTCGTCTTCAGTCTGACCCCATGCGTAGTGAAACTCGCTGCGCCACTCTTGCAGCCACTCGTCTCTCCCGTGGGGCGGCACGAGCAAACTGAGTACTCGTAACACACGGTATATGAACCTCATATTGTGGATGCCCTACCGGTGTCTGGCAGTGCACTGAGGCTCGGAAAACGGGCCTTTGCGCTGGCGACGAGATCGCCTGCTGTCTTGGCTAGCTCGTAGTACTTCCTGGGTGGTCTGTTGCTGGAGCGAGCAATGGAGACGTTCTCCCACTTGGATCTAACGAACCCCGCCTCTTCGAGTCGACGCAGCAGCGGGTAGACGGTTCCACTTCTCAGCCTGGTGGCGTCAATGATATCAAAGCCGTACTTGTGCCCACCATCCAACGCTTGCAGCACGAGCGCCGTCGCATACGTCATCCGGATGGTATTACCCATGGGCTGCCTCCTGATAAGTCTAAGTCTATTTAAGTATATCTCTACATAGATAGACTAACAAGGCTTCACAGGTGATGGCGCGGGTTGTTTAGATCGATTCTTCAGACGACAAATGTGCCAAGCGCACGGGCTCGAGTCCGAATCTCACCCGGGTTTTCTCCTTCAACATGCCGATTACCGTATCGAGTACCTGCTTGCGCTTCGTCCCTGCTCCAAGACCCTGGTACAGGACTGATACTCGCCATCTGTCGGCGGGCTCGAGATCAACAAATGCGAATGGGTTGCCGTATCTCACGTTCGGAATTGTCGCATCGGGATT
>CAYTDU010000201.1:0-8495 GCA_964436395.1 uncultured Gemmatimonadaceae bacterium
GTTCCATTGATGCTTCCTTACCTTCCACCTCTCCGGCGTGAATGTTGGCCTGAACATACACGACCAGCTTTCCGGACCGTTCGGCCTCGTCCGGCGTGCGTACTGGTGGATCGGCCAGAATGACGAGGGGAATAGCTTTGCCTTCAATGCTGTGCCCCATGGTCTCGAGATTTGCCCTGCTGCTCGCCCTATCTAACGCCGCTACATAGTCCATAACGTCGGCATGCAGCGAAGTTTCCTGATAGTGGGTTCGCTCAGCTCGAGAAAACAACGCCTCAGGCAGCACGGAAGGTGTGTCGGATTGGCACCCAGTCAGCGTTGCTGCTACGCCGGCGCAGACAAATGTTGGTAACACAATTGTGTATTGCCTACTAGCACGGAACATATGAAACCCCTTGACTGTTGTTCTCTTCTTGTTTCGGCACTCCCTCGCGCACGAGAAACACAGCCAGTGCCGTGGCTTGTGCTCCATTGATGCCCTCGGGGTGGTTATGTGTAACTCGAGCGCTTTGATCAGCTTCACGTAGAACATCCCAGACGCTGTCGAACGCCCAGCCGACGGGGCTAACGCGCCTTGCCGATCCGTTCGGAGTCGGTCGTCTCAACCTTGTTCCAGGGCGCCTCAAAGCGCGATCCGATCATGTCGCCTGCGATGGCTCCTCGCATGGTCTCGTTGACTACCCATCGCGGTCGCCCGCTTCTCGCGAGTGTTGTGTACTGGGCCTTCCCATCACTCGCTCCGCAGTGCCTCCACGGGATCGAGCAATGAGGCCCGGTGTGCCGGATACACTCCGAAGAAGATTCCCACCAGCAGGGAGAAACCGAAGGACAACACGACAGAGAAAGGCTCCACCTGCACAGCCCAGTCAGTGGCAACTGCCAAGGCGGCGGCGCCACCTAAACCCAGGGCAATCCCGGCCATGCCTCCGCCGGTTCCCAGCATGACGGCTTCGGCCAGGAACTGGGTCCGCACGTCTCGCCGGCGCGCGCCGACAGAGAGACGTACGCCTATTTCCCGGGTTCGCTCACGCACCGTCATGAGCATGATGGCGAGAATTCCCACCCCTCCCACCAGAAGGGAGACAGCCGCGATCCCCCCCACTAAAGTGGTGAAGGTGTCACCGATTTCGCGGTGGGTGGCCATGAGTTCCGCCTGGGTTTGGATCTCGAAGTCGTCGTCGGCTCCGATACGGTCGAGTCGGTGACGCTCCCTCAACAGCCACCGGATCTGTCCGGCGGCTGCATCCATCTCACCCTCGCTCCGCGCCTGCAGGTATATCCCATTCAACCAATCCTGGTTGAACACTCTCCTGAGTGCGGTACGCAGCGGAATCAAAACCATGTCGTCCTGGTCGGTTCCCGACAGGTCCGTTCCCCGTGGCCGCAGTACGCCAATCACCTCAAAGGGCACGGTGCCGATGAGGACTCGGCGGCTCACGGCCGATTCCTCGCCAAACAGCGCGCGCGCCACGGTTGGGCCGAGGACCACAGTGCGGCTGGCCGTGACCTCTTCCCTTTGGTCATGGAACGCTCCGACGGCCGTGTCCAGGTTCAGAACGTCTAGGGCATCAGGCGTGACCCCCAGGACGGTGGTGGTCGAGGATACCCCCTGAAACTTCACTGGCATCCGACGGCTGGCCCAGGGGACCGCACTCGCGATTTGGGCCAGCTCCTCGCTGAGAACAGTAGCGTCCTGTAGGGTCAGGGTCGTTACCGTCCCGCGCACCTGCATGCGGCCCCCGGTCGGCCGAATCTGAGCAGGGGTGACCATGATCAGGTCGGTCCCCATCGCTTGGATGCGGCCGATGACCTCCTGGCGGGCTCCGTAACCCACCGCAACGATCGCTATGACGGAAGAAACCCCAATGACGATTCCCAGCAGAGACAAGGTCGTGCGAGTGCGATGCACCCCCAACTGGCGGGCTGAGATGCGGAGACTACGGACAACCTTCAATGTCTAGGCCTCAGGAGCGCAATGCATCCACCGGTGCCATTGCCGCCGCTCTTCTGGCGGGATGCAACCCGGCGACCACCCCCACAGCAGTGGAGAAGAGTACCCCTGCTGCCAGCACTTGCCATGTCAAGAGCACAGGCGTCCCGGTCAACCACTTTGTGACTAGGTTCCCGACTATCCCCAGGCCGATACCCGCGATCCCACCCAGTAGCGTTACTCCGGTTGATTCCATGAGGAATTGTCCTCGGATATCCCGTGGTTTGGCGCCGACCGCCCTGCGGAGTCCGATCTCCTTGCGCCGTTCGCTCACGGACACAAGCATGATATTGGCCACCACCACTCCCCCGACGACCAGGGCAATTCCCGCCACAACGATCAGGAAGAGATTGAAAGTCCCCTGCATCTCCTCCACCATGGCGGTGATCTCCGTGGGTGTGGTGATGCGGAAGTCGGCTGGCTCACCCGGCGCCAGGTTGTGGCGCTCTCGGAGTAGAGCGTTGATGTCTGCGGCCACAGCCTCCATATCGCGCAAGTCCCTCACTTGGACTCTGATCCCCGAGAGGTAATCCACGTTGGCGACTCGGCGCATGTACGTCACAAGGGGAACGAACACCCGGGCGTCCATATCCCCTCCACCAGCGCTAGTGCCTTTCACACCCATGATCCCGGCGACCTCGAAGGGAACGCCGTTGACCTGAATCATCTGGCCCATGGGATCCTCAGACCCGAACAGTTCCCGGACGACTGTGGGGCCGATCGCGGCGACACGAGACATGGACTGGTTGTCATGGTCCGTGATGAACGACCCACGATCCAGGGGCCAATCCCATACGTCACGCCATTCTGGTGTGACACCAAAGACCGGCGTCGTGTAACTCCGGTCTCGCCAACTGGCTTCACTGTCGCCTCTGCGCGCGAAGGGCGCGATCGCTCTAGCGCCGCGTATCTCGTCGGCTATAGCCTGTGCGTCCTCGATTTTCAGTGTGGTCGTGACTTGCACCCCTGGCGTGCCACCCGTCCCTTGCCCCAACCTCACCTGGTCAGTGGGGCCGCCGGCCCAGACCATCAAATTCTCTAGGCCGAAGACGCGGACCCGTTCCATGATACGTTCTCGAGCGCCCATCCCGGCGGAGAGAACGACCGTGAGGACCGTTATCCCTACCATGATCCCTGCCATCATGAAGAACGTCCGCAGGCGATTGCGATTGAGGCCCCGAAGGGCCTGCCCGATCATATGTTCTTTCTTCACGCCTGATTCTCCGCGTTCGGGGAAGGGGTTTGGCGGTCAGCTCCGGGATCGTTGCTCGCCTGTGAGGTATTGTTCCCTGCGGCATTTGCCTCGTCCGACACGATCTGGCCGTCCTGCATGGTCAGTACGCGCCCGGCATGACGCGCCACCTTTGCGTCGTGGGTCACCAACACCACCGTCCGACCCCGGCGGTTCAGCTCTGTAAACAAGGCCATGATTTCCTCGCTCGAACTCGAGTCCAGGTTACCGGTGGGCTCGTCGGCGAAGAGTATCTCCGGATCATTCACCAAGGCCCGCGCTATAGCCACCCTCTGCTGCTGCCCGCCGGACAGCTCTCCGGGATGATGGTTGAAGCGCTCAGCGGGAAACCCCACCACCTCGAGCGCCTCGCGGGCGGGGCCTCTCAGGTCCGACCTGTCGGTGTAGAGGAGCGGGAGTTCCACGTTCTCGAGCGCCGAGGTGCGTGGAAGCAGGTTGAAACTCTGGAAGACGAATCCCACCTTTCGGTTCCGGACCTCCGCCAAGGCATCTTCGTCTAACCCGCTCACCTCCTTCCCGTCCAGGATCACGCTGCCCGTAGTAGGGCGGTCCAAGCACCCAAGCAGATTCATCAAGGTGCTCTTGCCCGACCCGGACGCCCCCACCAGGGCCACGAACTCTCCCTTGAGGATCTCCAGGCTGACACCCTTCAGGGCCGCCACGCCCGCCGAATCGTCCTTTTTATACACCCGCGAAAGCTCACGTGCCTCTATAAGCGCCTGCTCCATAACTCGCTCCTCTCCTAACCTTGGGGCAGAACGATGCGTTCGCCCTCCTCGAGCCCATCCGTGATTTCGGTCCAGCCCCCTTGCGTCCAGCCCACTCGCACAGCGCGCCGCACCGGACTACCATCCTCCAAAACCATCACATAACGCTCCGCCCGATCTCGTGCAACCGCGGCTGCCGGAACCGCTAGAACTCCCGTCCTGGCGTCCAGGAAGAGGGTCACTGCGGCAGTCATCTCTGGGCGAAGGGTCCGACCCCTGCGGTCGGTGATGCGGACAGTGACCACGTAGTTCACGACGTTATCCTGGATCACTGCTTTGGGGTAGATAGCGGTGACCTCTCCCTCAAACTCCTCCGTTGGGTAACTGTCCACGGAGAAAAGTACGGCTTGCCCCTCTTGGATCCGACCGATGTCTGTCTCATCCACGTAGGCTTGCACCTCGAGGCGGTCGAGGTCGATGATGTTGACGAAGGTTGGAGCGGCGAAGCTGGCCGCAACCGTTTCGCCTTCCTGGGTGGAAACAGACGCAACCACTCCGGCGATAGGAGCGGTAATGCGAGTGTAGGAAAGCTGTATTTGGGCTGACTCCAGATTGGCCTCAGCCTCTATTTCCTTCGCCTCCGCCACCTTGACGTCACTCGCGGCTGCATCGAGCTGTTGGTGGGAGACGAACTCCCTGTCGGCCATTGTCCGCAGTCGTTCCAGGTTGAGTCGGGCAAGCTCCGCTTCGGCCTTGGCCCGAGCAAGGGCTCCCTCTTGTTGGGCTACCCGGGCCCTAAATTCGGCATCGTCGATCTCGGCGATGATATCCCCGGCTTGGACCGAATCTCCGATGTTTGCCCGGAGTCGGGTCACCACGCCCGAAACCCGGGACCCCACCTTTACCTCGGCTCCCACCATGGCGCGCACCACCCCCATTGCCACTACAGTCGCGTTTACGTCCCGGCGCCCTACAGCGTGGGTACTGAGGGCCTGCTCTTCGGTCGCGCCGGCGGATCTGAGCGCAACCCACCCCAGCACTCCCAGAACTATCACGACGCCTCCGGCGATCCAAACTCTGCTCCTCATGACCGATCCCCCTCTATGATGTCGCTGCCCGTCACACGGTCCAGAACCGCACGGGCAATTCGCCGGTCATACAACGCCTGGATCAGGGTTTGCTCTGCGCCGGTGAAAGCCGTTCGGGCGTCCACCAGTGCGATCATGCTGCCCAGCCCCTGGCGATAGGCCGTCTGAGCTGCCTCCAGGTTTTCCTGGGCGGCCGCGAACAATGCACGCGCATTGTCCAGCCGTCGCGCCGACTCGTCCTCGCCAAGGAGAGCCTGCCACACTTCACGTTCGATCTCCTGAACGACTGCCTGCTCGTCAAAACGGGTGGCCTCCAACAGGGCTTGTTGGCCTCGCAGATCCGCCTTGCGCGCAAAACCCTCAAAGATAGGCAGGGAGAAGCCGAGCCCCACCGACCAGTTTTCCCTGGCACTCGCCAACCCGTTCTCGCCGCGACTCAGGTTCGCGTCAGCAATCAAAGCCGGGAAGAACGCCCCCCTCGCCAGGCGCACCCCCGCCTGTTGCCGCTCGGTACGGGCTCTAGCCGCCCTGATTTCCTCTCTAGATTCCATTGCCGAGAGCCGGAGTTCCTCCCAGGGTGGCAAAGGAGGGAGAGCCTCATCGGTGGTATCCGACACGATCTCCAACAGCGCGTCGGGAGACTGACCCATGAGAGTGTTGAGTGTAGCCTTGGCTCCCTCCAGTTCGTTGCGTGCTCGCGTTAGCTCCAGCTCGGCTGCTGATACATCTACGCGGGCCCGGAGCACATCCGGCCGGGTTCCCAACCCTGCCGCTAGCTGAGCCTCAGCGTAGTCAAGGT
This sequence comes from uncultured Gemmatimonadaceae bacterium, assembly GCA_964436395.1. GTDB lineage: Bacteria > Gemmatimonadota > Gemmatimonadetes > Gemmatimonadales > GWC2-71-9 > JBDGYW01. The sequence goes on from CAYTDU010000201.1 coordinate 5,837, forward strand.
TGAGCTGACTACTGCCGAGTCCCTCTTCTGCTGAGCGCACCATACGTTCCGCCTGGGCGGTCTGGTACCAAGCGCTCCGCACGGCCAAGACGAGGTCCGCCCGCGCGGCGTTCACGACCCCTTCCCCCTCCGCCAAAGTCCACTTGGCTGCGTCTACTTGGGCAGCCACGCGCCCACCGCGGTAGAGGATCTGCTGCAGCGAAACACCGACGTTGTATCGGTCCTGAGCGCCGAGTTCGCCGTTGTTGAAACGCGCTGCGGAAGCCGATAACGCCAATGACGGATAACGGGCGGCACGTGCCACAGTGAGATCGGCCTGGGTGGCTTCGAGCGCCACTCTGCGCGCCCTATAATCGGGATTTGCGTCCAGCGCGAGCCGGACGCATGCGTCGACGTCAAGTGGCGGGGCCTGCGCCTGCGCCGGCAACGCCGCAGCACTTGTCCAAGTGAGCACCAGCATTGCCAAAAGTCGAGACGGCGCAGGCCCGCGCGGCCAGCACCTCGGGAATCGATCATCTATCACGTCTCAGGTACTCCGGTGTTGAGGGGCATCTCGTCACCCGGTATGACTGCGTCGGCGCATCCCAATTTTCGGTTGGGTGGTGCTTAGGGGTCGAGCAGAACATCCCAATAGACGACATTTTCAACATAACGTGCTGTCGGCTGTGAGTCGCCACTGCATCGTTCGATCTTCACCAACAATTCACGGTACTGCCAAGTGTCTCGCTCATCTCCGGGCCACTAGTATGCCGCCGCCGAATCCGAGTAGCAGCGCGAGGAGTGCAACCAAGATGAGCTGCAACCAGCCACTCTCTGCGAATAGCATGTTGGCTTTCGCTGCTCCCCGCAAGATTTGCGAGGCGTAGCCTATTGCATCTGATTGGTAGCTCCCGTGGGTGCGAGGATACTCGGCGAGTCCTGGAACGAAGCAGCGATGATAGGTGCGTCCCGGTCTGCGAATCATCGGCTCGCTCTCGGTTCGCCAGGAAACACCCTCCGGCAGTTCCGCATCTGGCATCCTAACTGAGAAGCGTTCTCTGGTCTCCGCTTCGACACGCTCCACCAGTTGCTCTCCCAAGGTGAGTGCATCAATGAGCCTCCCGTTTGCGTAGAACGTGAGCAAAGCGCGCGCCGAGTCGGGTTGGCCTGATTCGAACAGGGCGTTGGCCCGAGCCTCGACCGTGGGCAGCTCAGCGAGTAATCCTGCCTCGAACACCTCGAGATCAGCAGTCACGCCAGGGAGGAAATACTCCGGGTTTTCGCACGTGTGGTATAGCAGCCGCTTGTGTGTCCGAAACGCAGATCGTGTTGCTTCCAGAGGAGCGTACTCCGAATCCAGAAATGCGCCGTCCGCGTCTTTCGTCATGTAGCGATGCTGCTTGTATTCCGGTGGTACGTCTTCTACTCCCAGGTGAATTGGAACGAAGGGGCTGGCCACGGCTCCTGTGATTGACATCCACAGCACGCCCAACTCTGCCCTCAGGCCCTGGCGAAGATGCGCAACCTGTCCATAACCAGAGCCATCGTTGGACCAGCGTGGATCGCGCACCAACGCCATCATCTGAGCAACGCTTACGGGTGCCGAGTCCCGTATCTGTTGCTCTAGAAGTGGAGGATACCGAAACAGATTGTGGGGATCTTCTTGCCCCGGCGCACTGGGGAATGGTCGTCCATATACCTCATGGAGATTGAATGGCTCACCGCTTTCTGGGTTCCACCAGCCCTGTTGAATGGCAAACTGCACGAGGTTCGCGGAGCCCATGAAGTTGGGGTTTCCCTCATAGTCTAAAGGAAAGTCTCCGATGTACCCGGGATACGATACGCGTATGTCGTCAGAGCCAAGCCGCTCAGCGGCCCACAGACCCACTCCTCCCGCGAAGTTGATCACCACCCAACCTTCTTCCGAGTCTGCGAACAGGTGGGAGTTGCCTCCATAGGTTGCATAGCCGTACTCCTCCATCAGAGCACCGACTATTTCGACGGCTTCGCGCGCGCTGGTGGCTCGTTCCATAGCGATTCGCGAAAGATCGCTGTAGCTGAGCCCAGTCTGCGGCCGAGGAGTTTGTGCGACTAGTTCGGGACGAGATGGCGACCATACATCGCGTGCGGCTACTTGATGCTCGTTCAGGCCGCCGTTGGTCAGCGGCGGTGGAAATCCGGCATACTCGGAGTAGTTGGTTGTGATGAACCGATACGTCTTTGCAACCTGAGGAATCCGTAGGCGCCGGCCGGGAATCCACGCTTCCTCAGTGATACCAACTTCTACTGCCGTTCCTGCTGCGAAGGATCGCCGCGGTGTTATCTCGTACCAGTGGCTGGATGGTTCATGGCCGAACCCGCCGAGCAGTACCGAACCATCCGTGGTGAGGTTGCGGCCGACATATATCGCTATGCTCTTGGCGGGCGGTGGGTTGCCGAAATCGGTTCCGACATTCGCTTCTTGATTGTGCACTCGTGTGGATACGGCGCACATCAGGAACGCACAGAAGGTCAATGCGGCGTTCATTTGCATTGCAGTACTCGTTTCGTCACGGACTCGAGGACCTTTCAATTAACATCATGTGGCATCGATTCTCACCATCCGCTATGACAAAGTCATCATGCCTGTAGGCTGCTGGTCCCTTCTTTGTGTCCGTGTCTTGACCACACAACTCGCTTC
>CAYTDU010000202.1:0-8487 GCA_964436395.1 uncultured Gemmatimonadaceae bacterium
TGTTGGTGACACCGCTCAGTTGAGTGTAACCGCACTCAACGACGTAGGCGGCGAGGTGACCAACGTTCAGTTCGGATGGACATCGTCGGACACAACCGTTGCTGATGTTTCGGTGAACGGGGTAGTCACCAGCAAGCAAATCGGTACAACGGTGGTGACAGTCAGGCATGAAGGACTTTCCGCAAACGCAACAATTACGGTCACAAACGCACCCAACACTGTGGAGATTTTGCCGGACAACTGGACTCTGTCGAGCATAAACGACAGCGTGACTCCAGATGTGAACTTCAGAAACGCTCTAGGCGACGTTCTCGATCGATCTTCGGCCGAATGGCTGAGTGATGATGCACTTGTGGCGGTGGTGACATCTGAAGGGATCATTATCGCGACCGGTCGCGGAACTACCAGAGTCCGTGCCCGGAATCCGCTGAATTTCAGTAGGGCCGACGTGATCGATATCACCGTGACCAACGCGGCTGCCGCAATCGAATTGAACCGCACCGAGGATTCCCTCCCGTCGCTCGATCGAACGCTACAATATGCAGCAACGGTTTGGAACGCCCGCGGAGATATCATTGATGACGCTGTAGTGGCCTGGACATCGATCCCGACGTCCGTCGCAACCATAACTGCAGGAGGACTCGTCCGATCGGTAGGGATTGGCGAGGCGCAGATTGTCGGCGCATTTGAGTCTCAGGCCGACACCGCACTGCTGGTGGTCTCGAACCTTGCATCCCAGGTCATTGTATCGCCGTCGCCGGTAACGCTTGCGAGCGAAGGAGCCACCCAGCCACTCAGTGTTACAGCGCTCAATGAATTGGGCAACCAAATAGATGACCCGGTGGTCGCGTGTGTGTCCGCCAACCCAAGCATCGCCTCGGTCGACACCGACTGTGTCGTAACTGCCGTGTCCGTGGGCAGCACAAACATCGAGGTCACGGTCGACAACGTTACATCCGCTGTTGCAGTCAGCGTGTCCAACGACCCGGCCAGCGTCGATATCACCCCTGACGCCTACAACTTGGAATATGTTGGGCAGACGTACCTGGTGGATCCGGTGGAGTTCCTCAACGCAGAGGGTGGCACGCTCGGACGTAGTTCCGTCACGTGGTCCACGAGCAACCCCTCAGTGGCATCGGTGTCAGATGTCGGACTAGTGACTGCAATCAGTAGGGGTGACGCAACCATTCGTGCCACTAGCCCCGCTGCAGGGAACATCACCGATGCAATGACAGTCACGGTTACCAACGCCCCGACATCTGTTACGCTGGACAGGGGTGATGAAACGCTGACCGCGTACGGGGAGGCAATTGGGTACGGAGCTGACGTAAGGAACGTGAACGGTGACTTGATCGCCAACGAACCGCTTACGTGGTCTTCATCCGATAACGGCGTTGCGACAATAACGCAGGGTGGTGTGGTAACTGCGGTAGGCCGTGGCACCACGATCATCACGGCCGAGTGCACGAACTACCCAGGCGTCAGCAGTGCACCTGTGACGATCGAGGTGACAAACGACGCGGTGTCGATAACTGTCACGCCGGGTAGCGCAACGATTCTCGACCTCGGTGGCACTTATCAGCTTTCGGCAGTCGCTCTCAACGACCGTGGTGAGGCACTGGCAGAACCAGGCGATATCGGTTGGAGCAGCCTAGACGAAAACAAAGCAACAGTAGACGCCAGTGGTCTTGTTACGGCAACGAGTAACCCCGACAGCACTGGAACGGTGGGCATTGTCGCCACCGCAAACTTCGGCGGTCAAATTGCTCAAGCGGCCGTGACCGTGCACAACGCGCCCCGCACGGTACAAATCACGTCACCAGACCCGACAGCACTTGATTATGTCGGTGCTACACTGACCGTTTCAGCCACTATTCAAAACCTGAGCGGTGCGAATCTGCCGCGAAACGCTGTCACCTGGGCGTCCACTGCGCCACAGATAGTCACGGTTGACCAGAACGGCGACGTGACTGCGCAAGGAGTGGGTAGCGCGGTCGTGAGCGCAACCAGCCCACTGGATGCCTCTTATACCGACGCTTTCACGATCAACGTGAGTAACGACCCAAACACGATAACGATTGACCAGGGACCGGCCACCTTGACCGCATATGGTGAAGCACTGGCATACACCGCTGCAATCAGAAACGTCAACGGCGGTATTATCCCCAACGAGCCAACCACGTGGTCTTCCACTGACCCCGGGGTCGCAACGATCACGCAAGCAGGAGTCGCGACCGCAGTTGGGCGTGGCAGCACAACCATCATTGCGGCGAGCACCAACTTCCCCGCCATCACAGATGACGTGCCTCTAACAATCACCAATGACGCGGTATCGATCAATGTGTCGCCAGCGAACGCAGAGATACTCGACCTTGGTGGAACGTACCAGCTGACCGCAACCGCCCTAAACGATAGAGGCGATCCACTCGATGCGACCGATATCAGCTGGAGCAGTTTCGACGGCGACATTGCGACGGTCGATGCAACGGGACTCGTTACAGCAACAACTAACTCAGGCAACACCGGCACCGTAGGCATCGAGGCAACTGCTGACTTTGGAGGCGTAAGTGCCCAGTCTTCCGTCACAGTCCGCGATGCGCCGCGCACCATTAACATCACCTCTCCTAACACGGCGCTCGGCTACGTAGGCGCGACATTTACCGTATTGGCCACGATCCAGAACTTGGCAGGTGTAGATCTACCGCGGACAGCCGTCACATGGTCGTCCAGTGCTCCGCAAGTAGCCACAGTCGACGAGGACGGGGATGTGACGGCACAAGGAGTTGGCAACACTATCATCCGTGCAACCAGCCCGTTCGACCCGAACTTGGATGATGCAATCACGGTCACCGTCAGCAACGATCCGGTAACATTGGAACTCAATACGACGGCCTTCTCGATTGCTGCGCTGCTGAACACATACACGCTCGACGCCATAGTCAGAAACGCGAACGGGGAGGTGCTCACCGGACGCACGATTATCTGGTCGACTGACGATGGAACAGTGGCATCCGTGTTGGGCGGCGTTGTCACTGGCGAAGGAGTAGGTACAACGACAATTCGCGCCTCGGTCGCAGGATTCCCATCAGTGAATGATGCGGCCGACGTTACTGTCACCAACAACGCGTACCAAGTGCAGATACAACCGTCAAGCGTAGACATGACGACCATCGGCGAAGACGCTAATGTAACCGCCACAGCGTACAACTCTCGGGGCGATGTAATAGCCAACCCCTCGGTTACTTGGACTCGGATACCGATTGGCACAGGGATCTTCAATATTTCGAGCAGTTTCGGCGAGTCCATCATTGTCACCGCCACTGCTGACGGGTCAGCACGGTTGCGCGCCACCGTGAACGGAATTTATGACACTATTTGGGTGACCGTCGATCTTCCCGAGGATGACCCCACACTATTCAATGATGATCGATAACAAATTGGACCACCCTCAAATATGAAGTGCCCCAACTGCGGTGCCGAAATCGAAGCCGAATCAGCCTTCTGCATGTCGTGCGGTGCTCGAACGCCTCCCCCGGCCGCTAGCGATGCATCCCCTGGTGTGGATCCTAGAGCGTCGACGGAGGCTCCAGCTGTCGCTAGCCAGGACGCGACTACCGAACAAGTTGAAGTTCATCCGCAGCGGGAAGACGCATTGCTCGTGGCCACGCGTGGGGCGCTCGCTGACGAGTACGAAATCCAGAGAGAATTGGGCCGCGGTGGCATGGCAGTCGTTTACGAAGGAGTCGAGACTGAACTTGGCCGCCGCGTAGCAGTCAAGGTACTGCCGCCCGAGATGGCCACAAAAGACACGGCCGAGCGATTTAGGCGCGAAGCCCGTATGGCCGCATCCCTCGACCACCCGAACATCATTCCCGTCTACAGGGTCGGTCAGGCAGAGGGAATCCAATACATGGCCATGAAGTTCGTAGATGGCCGTGGTCTAGACGAGATCGTCAAGGAACAAGGGGCCCTTCCCATCCCAGTGGTGGTCCGAATCATCGCCGATTCTGCACGGGCCCTAGCGTTCGCACATGAAAACGGCGTCATCCACCGCGACATCAAGGGCGCCAACATCTTGATCGAGAAAGATGGGCGTGTCCTCGTCACTGACTTTGGTATTGCGCGCGCAGTCGGCGACCACACGATCACGGCAACCGGCATGGTGATGGGAACGCCGAGCTACATGAGCCCAGAGCAGTGCGGCGGCATCAAGCTCACGCATCAGAGCGACCAATACTCGCTTGGTGTACTTGCCTTTCAGTTGCTAACCGGCTCGCTCCCGTTTAGTGCCGAGACTTTCGTTGGCCTTGTTCAGCACCACTACATGACACCGCCTCCTGACATAAGGAGAGTTCGAGAAGACGCTCCAGACGCGCTCCTGGCGATCGTGTACCGTGCGCTCGCAAAGAAGCCCGAGGAACGGTTTCCGAACACCAAGCAGATGGTAGCCGCACTCGACGCAGTGCCGCTCACAGCCGACGAAAGAACGGAGGCCGACCATACGCTCCAGGAGTTGGTCACGGGCGGCCGGGTCTCGCGCGTGGAGATAGATGAACTACCCCCTTTGGTCACGCCAATGGAGACTGCGTTGGCGAGCGTCGCGCCAGCAACGAACCGGTGGCCAGCGATTGTTGCTTCGGCGGCTCTCGTCGTTGCAGCGGCCAGCATCGGAGTTGCATGGCAGGCTGGGCTATTCACAGAGGAGCAGGGCACGGATCCTCCGACATCAGCCCAACCAACTGACTACCTTCTGACAATCACCGGCGTTCCTGAGGGGGCACGTTGCTCATTGGATGGACTTCCTTTCCCGGACTGTGCGGGAAACGTGAGTCCGGGCCGACATACTTACAGCATCTTTGGCAACCCGGCATTCGATCGCCTGGACCGGATTTCATTCAGAATGCCAAATGAGGCACACACATTCTCGGTCGGCGAAATGTTACGCGAGCGGACAACGCAAGCCCAGAGCAACCGGGCCAGGCGACAAACGACGCCGGTTGATTCAGGCTCCGTACTCGTGCGGATTACGAACACACAAGTGGCCACGATTCTGCTCGATGGAAACGCCATTCAGAACGGCACGCCCGTTCAGATTCCCGTCGGACGACACGAGATATCCGTAACCGCGGACGGTTTTGCACCGATCGACACCTTTGTGGTAGTCGAACGCAGTAGACAGGCCAGGCTGCCATTGACTCTCGTGCGGTCAAATCAACAATGATACGAATCCTCATATTTCTCGCGTTCACCGTGCTGTTGCCCAGCACTGTCTACACCCAAACTGACGAGAACCTGGCGCGAGCAATCAGCCAATACCAAAACCTCCAAATCGAGCAGGCGCGCGAGCTGCTCCGCCAGCTGCTCTCACCGAGCTCTCCTTTCGAGGTCACTAGGGAACAGCGGGTTACGGCTTACCTCTACTTGGGTGCCTCGTTCGTATCGTTGAACCAACCAGATTCGGCAGTCGTATATTATCGCGCGGCGATCGAACGTGATCCGTTCGCAGACCTCGACCCGCAGACATTCACTGAGGCGGAGCGGCAGGTGTTCTCGGATGCGCGGCAGCGAAGCTTCCGCGTGGGTGTGCGTCCAGTCAATGCAACTCGAATCGACCCGCGCACGGAAACCATAGTATTTCAGGCCATCACGACCCAGGACGCAGATCTTAGAGTGGAGATCAACCATACGCGGCGGCAGTTGCGCTTCCCGATATTCGAGGGGGCGAACGAAGGCGTAAGAGAGATCTCGTGGAGTGGCAATGTCGCACAGGGCGGGCTTGTCCCCCAAGGCACATATGAGTTGATAGTGACCGGTGCGAGTATCACGAGCCTCGGACGGCTCGATTCTACGAGCGTTCTTTTCGATGTGCGCCACCAGTTCGAACCGCTGGAAGACACGCTCAGGAGTATGCTTTCCGACGAACTACTGCCGGAGCGCCTACCTGCTTCGCTCGCTAGAAACGAGCTTCTACTGGGTTTGGGAATAGCCGCAGCGTCGATGCTCATTCCACCAGCACTTGGCAGTGCGGAGCTTGGCCAGCCAAACGTTTTGTCGATTTCGATGGCAAGCCTAGGTGCGGCAACGGGAATCTTCTCATACGTCCATCGCAGGAACAACCCGGAAATCGCAGCGAACATCGCAGAGAACCGGAGACGCGAGTTGGCGCGACAAGCTAGAAATGTTGAAATACGGCAGAGCAACGCCGAGAAGATCGCTCAAACGCGATTGAACATAACACCCACCGTCGGAGGGCGACGATGATCCTGCAACCAGCCGGGAGACGTGCCCTCTTGTTGGTGATTTGTGCGATCCTCTGCGACAGCGCTGCAGCTTGTGGTAGAGACGAAGCGGCTGAGGAGGTTGTCGGAGAATTCAATCTTTCTTTTGTGCGGAGTACCACGTACATCGAAGTCGCAGATTCAGTTGCACTCCAACTCACCCCTTCCGACAGTCTCGATGCAGTACGCCACAACATCCGGTGGAAGTCCGATGACACAACGGTTGTGGCTGTTGGTCCCCAAGGAGGCGTGGTTAGGGGTACCGGTGAGGGCGCAACGCGAGTCTGGGCTCGGGTCGGCGCTGACTCGGCCTCGACCGTAGTCGTGGTCGAGGCGCGAACAGAGATGTTTGTGTTGAATCCTCGCCGCGTCTTCTTTGATGCTGTGGGAGATTCGTCTGACTTGGAGCTGGTGTCGATCGGACGCGTTCCGCTCCCTGAAGGCGATTTGGCGGAACATTGCAGCAGTACCAATACGATGGTTGCAGCGGTGAGCTATGGCCCTGCCGTCAGATCGGTGGGTAATGGCTCGGCCTATATCCGTTGTGAGATAGCTTGGACGGTTGACAGCGTCCTCGTGGAAGTCCAGCAACGGCCTGTTCGTATCGCGATTCTCGAGTCGAACGTGAGACCAATAGGTGTGGAACGGGATTCGATCAAGGTAGACATAGCAACCATGGATCGCTTGGGTGCGCCGATATACGATTTGAGGCCGACATGGCGGTCACTCAACGCTCGCGTTGTGCAGATCGATCGGGAAACAGGTGTGGCCTCGGGAATCTCACTTGGAACGGCCCGGATCGTTGCTGAATATGAAGGCATTGCGGACACATTGAGGCTCGAGGTGAGGGGTGCGGAAGAAACCGAAGCGATGTCAGGTCTACCTCCCGCCACAATCCTGGGATTGGAGCAACAATTCGACCCAGCTGACGAATCGGACATGGGCGATCCCGACTTCCTCTACGATGAATTTGCAGAGGCGGACATTGCCGACACTGGAGTTGCTAGAACAGGTCCAGCGATACTACTAGATGATCCTCGAATGAATGAGATCCTCACGGTTCAGGACACATCGGTCGTGAGCGACGAACCTACGGGCCGTCCGACTACGTTTGCGGCAGTTGCCGCGGTAGCTGACCATCGAGTTGACATCGGAACTGGCACCGAGAAAACATCGGGCCTAGTATTTGGAGCGGAATTCAACCTACCACTCGCTCGTCAGCTATCGGTGGGTGGCCAAGTGCTTGCCGGGGAGTTGAGCGCAGGGGCAACCGGAATCGAGGACAGAACCCTCACGGATTTAGGGTTGAAACTGAGCTACGGCGCACTGCCATGGGGAAGCCTGGAACTCGGCACCGGCATCCGCAACTACACGACCACCTTCTCGACGCAACGATGGGCCTCGATTTCCACCGGAGGAAGAGCACACCTGACCGCATTGAATGGATTGGTACTGGGCCACGTCAGTTTCGCATTCCTGCCGCTCGTGTCTGTGAGCGGCATTCAGTCTCCGAGTCTAGGGCTTCAGGCGGGAGCTGGCCTCGACTTCCGTGAGGGTCGGTTCACGGCCGGGCTGCGTTACGAGCTGGAGCGCTTCAACTTTCCGGCACGGGTCGGTATCCAACGCATCGAACAGTTTGCCATTCTCAGATTCCGTGTGGGCCTCGCGCTCGGGGGCTATTGATCGGACCAAGGCGACAAACGCCGAGCCGACGCGGTCCATCACAACACACTACCAAGCAGACTATTGGCTCAATAGATCCACTCTGGGAGAACTGCCAGGCCATTCATCTTCCGAGTGTCTCCAGCAAAAAGAATGTCGTCAAGCCGTGTGGTACTTTGACAGAATCCGATCGATGATCTGAGGGGTCCCTCCGTGTATGCGAACCAAATTCGTCAAACTGTCCAGCGATGGCCTGCCTCCCACACAAAAGCCGTACGCAGCACGAATACCTGCCAGGCGTCGATAAACCGCTATCTCATCGGGTTTATCAAAGTGCAACGCGAGTTCCTTCACGGGTACGATGAACCGGCCGCCACGTTGTTCCCAGGTTCTCCAATCGCTTTTGGCCATTGCACGGCATACGAGCACGTGCTTGTTTCGAGCGTCAACGTTGTGGACCTCAAGCGTGTTCGCCAGCCCCGCGTAGCCACCTTCTGGAACTAGAGTCTCGTAGAACCCGATGTGATAGTCCATGTAACCGTGCCGG
>CAYTDU010000203.1:0-3932 GCA_964436395.1 uncultured Gemmatimonadaceae bacterium
AGTGGGCCGCTTCGTCCCTATGACGTCGCTGGATGGACTCTCTCGCTTCAGATGGGACTGGAGGCGATAGAGCTGGATCGCCCCGCCTCAGCCTTGTCCCTGACTCGCACCTCCGGTCTGCGGATGGAATTGGGGCGGAGTCCAGAGGCGAGGCCTCCAGGGTCCGCGCGGGTCGCTGTCTATCGACCGTGGCAAGCGAGCATGGACGAAGGGTGGATCCGGTGGATACTCGACCACTACGGGTTTCCCCAAACCGAGCTACGGAACGATCGGGTTAGGGCGGGTGACTTGAAGAACGACTTCGATGCCATTGTCGTTCCCTCCGTCAGGGACAGCGCGATACTGGTGGGTAACCCTGAGGGTAGGGTCCCGCCGCAATATGTGGGCGGCATCGGTGAAGAAGGCCTGGAGGCCCTCAAGGCCTTTGCACGGGAGGGCGGCACGATCTTGTTCCACGATCGCTCGACGAGTCTTGCGATCAATGCCTTCAACCTGCCCGTACGCGTCGTTACAAATGCCGCTACTGACGCAGGGTTCTACTCGCCAGGCTCCATTCTCCGGTTCTCCTGGGCTCCGGATTCGCCGCTAACTCAGGGGATGGACAATGACGGCGTTGCTTTCGTGAGTTCCAGGGCTTCGTTGTTCGAGATCACTGGACCGGGTGACGACTTGGTTGGGGCACCTAAACCCCTTGGATGGTTCCCTGAAGAAGGGCCGCTGCTTCTCAGCGGCTACCTCGAAGGGGAAGAAACAATCACCGGTGCAACGGCTGCGCTCGAGGTGCCGTACGGAGAAGGCCGCTTGGTTCTGGTCGGGTTCAGCCTCCACAACCGGGCGCAGATGATGGCGAACTTCAAGCTCCTATTCAACGCGATCCAGTAGGGAGGCAAATGCCTTGACTACCACGAAGGAAGAGATCGTACGGACCACGTCATGGTCCGCAGGTCCGGGATGCCACGGCACGTGTGGAGTGCTCGCGCACGTGAAGAATGGCAAGCTGGTCAAGATCGAGGGCGACCCGGATCATCCTTGGAACCAGGGGCGGGTTTGCGCTCGGTGCCTGGCGATGACCCAATACGTGTATCACCCGGATCGTCTGACCAAACCTCTCAAACGGGTAGGGGAACGGGGAGAGGGGAAATGGGAAGAGATCTCTTGGGACGAGGCGCTCGACCTGATCGAGGAGAAACTCGGCAAGATCCGAGAAGACTTTGGTCCCGAGAGCGTCATATTCTCGATGGGCACGGGTCGCGACATCGGTGCATGGATATGCATGCTCGCGTACGCGTACGGCAGTCCGAACGTCATGTTCGCGATGAGCGGCAACGCATGCTACAGTCCTCGAATTGCCGCGGTTGAGACAGTACTCGGTGATTACTGCGTTCCCGATGCGTCACAGTGGCTGCCCGACCGCTACGACGATCCAAGGTATGAGGTGCCAGAGTGTCTCGTGATCTGGGGTTACAACATCCACAACACCTGCCCCGACAACATTTTTGGACACTGGTTCATCGATCTCATGAAGAAGGGCACCAAGATCGTCTGCATCGATCCGCGGATGTCCTGGTTCGCTCCGCGAGCTGAGCATTGGCTGCGTCTCAGGTCGGGAACTGACGGTGCCTTGGCGATGGGCTTTCTGAACGTGATCGTGAACGAAGATCTGTACGATCATGACTTCGTAGAACAATGGACCAACGCTCCGTTCCTGATCAGGTCGGACACCAACAAGATCCTTCGTGCATGCGAGGTGTCTGACGGAGAGTCGGAAGCCGACTTCGTCGTATGGGACGACGAGCGAGGCTGCCCGGTGATCTGGGATGTGGCGGAGGCGAAATACCGCTACGAAGGAACAGTACCAGCTTTGCAGGGCGATGTTGGCGTCGCGCTCGTGGGAGGGAAGACTGTTCAGTGCCATACCGTGTGGGACGCGTTCCGCAAAGAAGTGAACGAATATCCCCTTGAGCGTGTGGCGGAGATTACCGGAGTTCCTGAAGACGACGTTCGCGCCGCGGCCCGGTTCTTTGCCAAAAGCAAGCCCGCTGCAATTCACTGGGGGTTGCCGATCGATTCCACGCCTGGCATTACTCCCACCGCAATGGCGATCACCGATCTCTGGTGCCTGACGGGGAATCTCGAGAAGCCAGGTGGCAACATCGTGGCGCGGCACGCGTTCGAGGCCGTTGCCTACGCGCTCCCAGGAGCGGAGGGCGCGATCAAACTGGCGACGCCTGAAATGGACGAGCCCAGAATCGGCGCGGAAAAATACGGTCCGTTCAAGCAGTTCATCTGGCGTGCGCAGACCGATTCTGTGCTCGAGCAGATTTTGTCGGACGAGCCGTACCCCATCAAGGGAATCTGGCTTCAGACCAGCAACCTGATTGCGGGCATCGGTTTCGAACCCAAGAAATGGCGAGATGCATTCAAGAAGCTCGATTTTGTCGCGGCGGTCGACCTGTTCATGACTCCCACCACGCAGTACGCAGACGTCGTTCTCCCTGCAGCGAGCTTTCTCGAGAAGGAGAGCGTCAGGAGTTGGTGGATACCGCTTCAAACGATCAACAAAGCGATCTCCGTAGAAGGCTGCAGGCCTGATATCGAGATCAACTTCGAACTGGCTCGGCGGTTCGATCCGAACCTAAAATGGGAAACGGTTCATGAGCTGTTCGATGACATACTCAAACCATCGGGAATGACGTTCGAGGAGCTTCAGGAGAAGGGCTGGGCATTCCCGCCCGACGGGCACCCAAGTGCTCCCTACAACAGACACGAACGAGGTTTGCTGCGCCACGACGGCAAACCCGGCTTTCACACTCCAACCGGCAAGGTCGAGCTCTATTCGGTACTCCGCGAAAATTGGGGATTCGAACCGATCGCGCACTATGAGGAGCCACCGTTCACGGCAGTGAGCCGTCCCGATCTGGCTGAGGAGTACCCACTGATACTCAACACCGGACGACGGTCGGCCGTGTTCTTTAACGCGGAACACAGGAATATTCCTTGGCTCCGTGAACTCGACCCCGATCCGACTGTTGAGATCCATCCTGATACCGCTGCCGATCTCGAAATCAGACACGGCGACTGGGTGTGGGTGGAAAACTGGCTTGGCAAACAGAAATTCAAGGCAAAGGTAACCATAGTGGTTCCGCCAGAGATGGTGATGGCCGCGCACGGTTGGTGGTTCCCCGAGAAGGAGCCGGCCGAACCGTCCAACTTCGGAGTATGGGAGTCGAACGTGAACCAGCTCATTCCCATGAGCAGTCAGGGAAAGGACGGCCTCGGCGCGCCACTCAAGAACCTGCTTTGCAAAGTCTACAAGGCCTGAGCGAACGATGACGAAACCGAAGAGCGAAACCCCCGAGTTTGGGTTGCTGATCGACTACGAGTATTGTACCGGATGCCACGCTTGCGAGGTCGCCTGCGCGCAGGAATTCCACAGGCCCTCGGGAATCACCAAAGGTATCGTCGTACTCGAGGTCGAGCAGAATCTGTCCAAGAAAAAAGGGTACCTGGCCTACATACCTTTTCCAACAGAACAATGCGTCTTGTGTGCTCACCTCACGAAGGATGGTGGAGAGCCCGCTTGCGTGAAGAGTTGTATGGCGAGATGTATGGAGTACGGGCGCATTGAAGATCTCGCGCTGGAGCTGAAGCGGAAACCCAGAATGGTGCTCTGGGCGCCGCGCGCGTAGAAGGGCAGGGCTGTTGACCACTAGTGCCGCGGTGGAGTTTCTGAACGCGGCCTTGATGAGGAGAAAACCGAGGCATGAGAAAACACGAGGCATTCAAAGGTTTCGTATGCATGGCGCTGCTGATGCTGGTGGCCGGGACAACGGCCGCGCAACAAACCGCCGTGGAGGATCTGAGGGCTGAGGTCGATCGCAGAGTAGCGGAGATTGAAAACAAGGTCATCGGGATTCGGCGCGACATCCACG
>CAYTDU010000203.1:4032-8478 GCA_964436395.1 uncultured Gemmatimonadaceae bacterium
CGCAGAGTAGCGGAGATTGAAAACAAGGTCATCGGGATTCGGCGCGACATCCACGAGCATCCCGAGTTGGGCAATCGAGAGTTCCGTACGGCCGGGCTCGTTGCAGAGCATCTGCGAAGTCTTGGCATAGAGGTCCAGACAGAAGTTGCGCACACTGGAGTCGTTGGCTTGCTTCGGGGGGGACTTCCCGGACCCGTTGTGGCGCTGCGCGCGGATATGGATGCACTGCCTGTCACAGAGTTGGCGGACGTTCCATTCGCATCGCGAGTGATCACCGAATACAACGGTCAAGAGGTCGGAGTGATGCACGCCTGCGGTCACGACGTGCACACTGCTGTGCTAATGGGGGCGGCTGAAGTGTTGGCTGGAATGCGTGACCGCCTGCCTGGATCGGTGAAGTTCATTTTCCAACCGGCAGAGGAAGGAGCGCCAGCCGGTGAGAGAGGTGGAGCAGCCTTGATGATCGAGGAAGGCGCACTCGAAAACCCCAGGCCTGAGGTGATTTTCGGACTGCACACGGGTCTCAGCGAAGTTGGGACCATTCGTTACAGGGCCGGTGGCATGATGGCCAGTGCGCAAACCCTTCAGATCAAGGTGAAGGGTAGGCAGACTCACGGGGCGTCACCATGGGGCGGAGTTGATCCAATCGTAGTGGCCTCACAGATAGTGTTAGGGCTTCAGACGATCATCAGCCGGCAATCCGACATCACCACTGCTGCGGCCGTCATCACGATCGGTAGTATTCACGGTGGTGTGCGCAGCAACATCATTCCCGACAGCGTCTACATGGTGGGGACCATTAGAACCCTCGATCTGGGTATGCAGGAGAGGATCGAGCAGCGGATTCGACGCACCGTGCAGGGTATCGCGCAGAGTGCGGGGACGACTGCCGAGGTGTTTATCTCAGAGGGACTCCCCATTACCTACAACGACCCCGAACTCACGCGTCGTATGGCTCCGACGCTGGCGCGCGTGGCCAGAGGCGGTGACGCAGTCGAGAGCCCGCCCTGGACCGGCGCTGAAGACTTCTCGTACTACCAGCAGGAGATTCCCGGCATGTTCGTTTTCCTGGGTGGAGTGCCGGAAGGTGTGGACCCGACGGATGCGGCGCCACATCACTCGCCGCTCTTCTTCTTCGACGAAGGCGGGATTCCATATGGTATCAGGACACTGACACACCTGGTGGTGGACTATATGGATATGCAGAATTGAGGGCGGTTACTCCGCCCTCAACGCCTTCATTGGGTCAACCGCCGCAGCTCTCCTAGCAGGCAGATACGTCGCCAGCAACGCGACCGCACACAGCATCCCCGGCACGCCCACGAACGTGATTGGGTCGATGGCGCTCACGCCGTAGATCATGTTTTCCATTAGGCGACTGGTGCCCATCGCGATACCCGCGCCCAACAGGACACCGATGCCCACCGTGGTCATGCCCGTCTTGATCACCATCCCCACTACGTTTCCCGACGCTGCACCCAAGGCCACACGAATCCCGATTTCGTGGTTCCGCTGGCTCACCGAATATGCCATGACGCTGTAGATGCCGACGGCGGCGAGGATCATGCCGAGTACGCCGAAGATGCCAAGTGCCGCGCCGCCGAGCCGGGCTGGGAATAGCGAAACGCCCAATGTGTTGGTCATGGTGCGAAGATCGGCGACCGGCATGGATGCATCTAGACGCTGAACTTCACGTCTCACCAAGGTGGCGAGTTCGTTTGGATCACCCGTCGTGCGGACGTGGGCGGTCATGGGGAAACTCCAGAACTGCGCTTGCGGGAAATACATGTGCGCAGATGGTTCCTCGCCGAGGCTGAAGTATTTCCCGGTAGGCACGACGCCGACGATCTCCCGATCCTCTCCTCCTGTCCTAACGATCCGGCCAACCACGTCCTCTCCGGGCCAGAATCGGTTGACGAATTGCTGATTCACGATCAATACCGGCGCTCCGTCTCGGTCGTCCATGTCCAAGAAAGGACGTCCAGCGAGTAATTGGATCCCCATGGCCTCGAAGTACTCGGGAGTCACCTGGTTGTACCGAATACTCATGCTCTCGTTTTCGGCCGGTTCATAGCCAGGGATCCCGACACCTCGGTCGGAACTGTTCAACGTCAACGGAACCGTGCGCGCAAATCCCACTGACTCCACGCCTGGAAGTGCCGAGAGCCCGGCCTTGAGTTCGCGATAGAATACCTCGGAGCGCTCCCGGTCGTACCCCTGCAGTCCGGGATCAATGGACGCGAGCAGGAGGTTGTTTTCGTCGAACCCCTTGTCCACGTTCGTGGCGGATTGAAGGCCGCGGAGGAACAGACCCGAACTGATGAGCAACACGATTGATAGAGCCGTTTGGACGACAACGAGTGTGCGCACCAGCCGATGCTTCCCGCCGGGTTCGCGTGACGCTTCGCCCTTCAGAGAGGTGACAGTATCGGGGCGGGATGCCTGCAACGCAGGCGCCAGCCCGAAGAGGATCCCGGTCACGACTGAGATCGCTACGGCGAAGAGCAAAACATTCCGATCTAGAGTGAGATCGAATGCCACCGGAACGTCGATCGGTAGAGTCAGAGAATTCGCGAATTCCACGGCCCAGAATGCCAGCAGCAACCCCGCAGCGCAGGCGATCGCCGCGAATAGCAAGCTCTCTGTGAGCAGCTGTGTGATGAGGCGGCCGCGCTTGGCGCCCAGGCTCAGGCGGATGCCCATTTCCTTACGCCGTTCACCAGCACGGGCTAGGAACAAGTTTGCAACATTGATGCAGGCAATCATCAACAGGAAGGCCACGACCACCATCGTCAGGGCCGACATGCCAACCTGAGCAGAGCGTATCATCGGGTGTATGCCTGCCTCCGACTGCGGTACCAGAGTGATGCCGTTGTTGTCGTATTGCTCGGGGTGTTCCTCGCGCAATTGGAGTTCGAATGCGTCGAGGTTGTGTCTGCACTGTTCGACAGACACTCCCGGTGCGAGCCGTGCCACCACATTCATCCAGTTGTTACCGCGTGCTTCGATTAGGTTGAAGCCGGGGATCAACTCCTGCTGCATCATGAGCGGTACGTATAGGGTTGGGTCCAATATCGGCATCGTGCCCTTGAACCCCTCTCTGGCTACGCCAACGACTTCCCATGATTGGCCGTTCAAGACAACCGTTCGTCCAACCACGGAAGGATCGGCACCGAACCTCGTTTGCCAGAACGAATGCCCCAGGACAATCACACGGTGAGCACCAGGATCCACTGCTTCGCCCGGAAGGAACCCGCGTCCCAGCATAGGCGCGGCACCCAACACGTCGAAGTAGTTCGCAGACACCATGTTGGCCATCACACGCTCGTTGATACCTTCGGCGCTCAAACTGATAGGGGCGAGTGTGAATGCCAGCACCTGGCCGTCGAACGCCTCCACACGATCGCGGATATCCTGGTAGTGTGGAATGGAATTGGAACCGTACGGCATACCCGGCCAGTCGCGGTACAAGTGCACCAGCTCGTTGTCGTTTCGCACCTCCGGCAGAGGGCGAAACATCATCGCATTCACCGCGCTGAACACCGCTGCGTTCAAGCCGATTCCCAGAGCCAGGGTCAGTACCGCTGCGGCTGTGAACATTGGATTCTTGAGAAGCATTCTGACTGCGAAGATCAGGTCGTGGCGCAGGTTGCCGGCCATCGAGTGCCAGCGTGATCGTGAAGAACTCATATTGTCGTCCATGTATGTGTGGACGGGGCCTCGACTGCCCCCTGTGGTCGTGACCTGCCAAAACCGCTCATCCGTCCGAAAGAGCCATATCCGCACCGAATCGGTGCGCACACCGACGGCGTTGCGCGTGAGATCCCATCGAGTGCGCATCCAGCTACCCAGCGCCGTTCCCGCGCCGGCCTGCCGAGTTGCCTCGAGATGACAAACTAGATCCTGCCCATAGGCCTCCCGAAAGCCGCGCGGAAAGAGGAGCAGCAGGAGCCGGTAGGTGAATCGGATGGACTTTGGATTCACACGACCTCCGCCGGACGGTCGGTTCGCTTCGAAAGAGCGTCCTCTGCCATCTTCGCCAGGAACTCCGCCTCGGAAATCAGCACTCTCTCACCAAGATCGGTGAGTCGATAGTACGACCGTCGGTCTTCGCCGTTGTCGGGCGAGCGCTCGTCAGGAACCAACAAGCCCCACTGATCCATGCGGTAAAGGATGCGATAGAGATCCCCGGGCCGCGGTGCCACTCGACCGTTGGTTCTTTCCTTCATTTCCTGGACTATTCCGTAACCGTGCAAGGGCCCGTTCTCGAGTATCGCCAGCACGAGAAATTCGACTGGCTTGAGTGGTGGTCTCTTGTTGGTTTTTCGCCGCCGACGTTTTTCGGCTGCCAGTCCCGTCCCTTGTCCTCCGCCTTGGGGGTTTTGTAGGTTCGTAAGACCTCGACATCGCGTCGTTCAATCTTGCGGATGGGATGGTCCGCACCAA
>CAYTDU010000204.1:0-8465 GCA_964436395.1 uncultured Gemmatimonadaceae bacterium
GTAGTTGTCGGAATCACCGACTACGCGCAGGGAGAGCTAGGCGATGTCGTGTTTGTTGAACTCCCGGAAATCGGCGCCGAATATCAAAAGATGGATGCGTTCGGCACAATCGAGGCTGTCAAGGCCGTCAGTGAGCTCTTCTGCCCTTTAGCTGGCGAAGTCGTGGACGTAAATACTGACTTGGATGACAACCCAGGTCTGGTTAATGAAGACCCCTACGGTACCGGCTGGATGATAAAGTTGCGCATTGTGAATCCCTCGGACCTGGACCAGCTTCTGACTGCGCCTCACTACGCCGAACACATCGGCGAGTAGTACGCTCGCTGAGCACCACCAATAGACCATAGGTATCCTACGCCCTGGTGGTTGCCAGGGCGTTTGTGTAAAGGATTGTTCCAAATGTCAGGTAAAACGCCACATACAGATTTCGAACGTTTCATCGATCGTCATTTGGGTCCCCGCGACCATGATGTGAAATCAATGCTCGAGTTAATCGGTTACGATTCGTTGGATTCTCTCATAGACGCGGTAGTCCCTGAAGACATTCGTAGAAGTCAACCACTGGACCTCCCACCCGCGAGGACGGAACCGGAAGCACTCACGGAGTTGCATGGGTTGGCGTCGGAAAACCAGATCTACAGATCGTATATCGGGATGGGTTACTCGAACTGCTTCACTCCGAGCGTGATTTTGAGAAATCTCCTCGAGAATCCCGGGTGGTACACGGCCTACACGCCGTATCAACCCGAGATTGCACAGGGCCGCCTCGAGGCACTGCTGAACTACCAGACGATGGTGTCAGACCTGACGGGTTTCGAGGTGGCGAACGCGTCGTTGCTCGATGAAGCAACTGCTGCGGCTGAGGCAATGGCACTCTCGATCTCCGCGAGCAAGCGATCACAGCAAGCTATCTATCTAGTTGATGAGAACTGCCATCCGCAAACGATCGCGGTCATGAGGACCCGGGCGGGAGTCAGGGACATCCAGATCAAAGTTGGAGACCCCGCATCGTTTGACTTCGAGCAGGGTGTTGCTGGAGCCCTCGTGCAGTACCCTGGCACTTTGGGAAACATCGAGGATTACCGTGATCTCTGCGCCACCGCCCGCAAAGCAGGTGCAACGGTGACGGTGGCCACGGATCTGCTGGCGCTGACAATGATCACCCCTCCTGGTGAGATCGGTGCCGACATAGCGATTGGCAACTCCCAGAGGTTCGGAGTCCCGCTAGGCTATGGCGGTCCGCACGCCGCGTTCTTCGCTTCGTCGGAGAAGAACAAGCGCTTGATGCCCGGACGGCTCATCGGTATCTCGAAGGACAGCGGTGGCAAACCGGCTCTCCGTATGGCTTTACAAACCAGGGAGCAACACATCAGGCGAGACAAGGCAACGAGCAACATTTGCACGGCTCAGGTGCTCCTCGCGGTTATTGCTGGGATGTATGCAGTCTATCACGGTCCAGATGGTCTGCTCAGGATTGCGCGCCGCGTGCATGCGATAACCAATACCCTAGCAGAGGGACTCCGCAGGCTTGGATACACTTTGGTGCACGATTCGTTTTTTGATACGATTTGTGTCGAAGCCGACGCAAAGCGCATCGAAGGCGTGGTTGCCGCTGCCCTGAGCCGAAAGATCAACCTGCGCAAGGTATCCGAGACTCGGCTGGGTGTTTCACTCGATGAGACCACAACGCTGAAGGATTTGTCCGATCTCGTTGAAGCTTTCGCGCCCGACGGGATAGTGCCTTTCGACGTCAACGAACTCGCCGAGGAAACGAAGGACGGCAAGGCTATCCCGCAAGCGCTCATGCGTTCCACACCGTTCATGGCTCACTCGGTGTTCAACAGGTACCATGCCGAAATGGAGATGATGCGCTATCTAAACAAACTCGAGAAGCGCGATCTCTCTCTTACATCGGCGATGATTCCCCTCGGCTCATGCACCATGAAGTTGAACGCAGCCACTGAGATGATACCCATCACTTGGCCCGGTTTCGCCGGCATCCATCCCTTCGCGCCGGCAGACCAAGCGTCCGGGTATCACAAAATGATGGAGCAGCTCAAGGCGCATCTCCAAGAAGCGACGGGACTACCACACACGTCACTACAGCCAAACGCAGGCGCGCAGGGTGAATTCACCGGATTGCTCGTTATCCGCGCATACCAACGAGCCCGCGGAGAGACCCAGCGAACAACGTGTTTGATCCCGCAGTCCGCACATGGAACGAATCCCGCCAGTGCCGTGATGGCCGGCATGACGGTAGTCACTGTGAAGACGGACGATCAGGGCAACGTAGACATCAAAGATCTGCGAGCCAAAGCAGAGATGCACTCGGATACCCTATCGGCGCTGATGATCACATATCCCTCCACTCACGGTGTGTTCGAGACTGCCATTCGGGAGATTTGTGAGATCATCCATCAACACGGAGGACAGGTCTACCTGGACGGCGCCAACATGAACGCGCAGGTCGGTCTGTGCCGGCCGGGTGACTATGGTGCTGACGTTGTACACGTAAACCTCCACAAGACTTTTGCAATCCCTCATGGGGGCGGCGGACCCGGAATGGGACCGATCTGCGCTGCAGAGCACCTGGGACCCTTCCTTCCGGACCATCCTGTCGTTCCGCTCGGACATAGGCAGTCGTGCGGCACAGTTTCAGCGGCTCCCTGGGGAAGTCCGTCGATACTGCCCATTTCCTGGATGTACTTGGCTCTCACCGGACCCGATGGTCAGGCAGAGGCAACAAAGGTGGCCATCTTGAACGCGAACTACGTAGCCAAGAAGCTGGAAGGTGCCTTCCCACTGCTCTATTCGGGAAGCAATGGCCTCATAGGTCACGAATGCATTCTCGATCCTAGGCCATTGAAGACCACGAGCGGTGTTGGTGCCGAGGACATCGCAAAACGCCTGATGGACTACGGCTTTCACGCACCTACTCTTTCGTTCCCTGTCCCTGGCACTCTGATGGTGGAGCCCACGGAGAGCGAATCCAAAGAGGAGTTGGACCGGTTCTGCGAAGCAATGCTTGCCATCCGGGAAGAGATCCAGGAAATCGAAGACGGCCGTGCAGACAAGAGCGACAATCTCCTCAGGAACGCGCCCCACACTATGCAGGTAGTAGCTGCTGATGAGTGGACACATCCGTATTCTCGGGAGCGGGCTGCATTTCCAACGGCGGCAACACGAGACCACAAGAGTTGGCCCACGGTCGGGCGGGTCGAAGGTGCCTATGGCGACAGGCACTTCATCTGCACGTGCCAATCGTGGGACCCTGCCTCGTTTGAGTCAAGCGCCGAAGAGGCCTGAAATAACGTGCGCTGGACCCTGATCGTCGAGCCGATGGGGCGCCCAGGCAGCGAGAACATGAGCATTGACTACTCCCTCCTGTGCCGCGCACAGGAGGGAGAGGCGTTTCTACGGCTCTATCGCTGGCAACCGCCCTGCCTATCCTTCGGCCGCAACGAACCCGCCTTGCGCAGATACGACGTCGGCGAGATCAAGAGGCGTGGGATCGACACGGTGCGGCGCCCAACAGGGGGGCGGGCTGTGTGGCACGCCACCGAGCTAACCTACGCTGTTGCCGCACCGAATCCCACGTTTGGAACCCTGGCCGAATCGTACAATATTATCCATGCCACATTGGCATCGGCGCTGCGACACCTCGGTGTAAACGCTGGTCTTGCTGCACCGCGGACCGTCGGAACGAACGCGCTCTCAGGTGGTGCCTGTTTTGCAGCTCCTGTGGGAGGTGAGATAATTGCTGCCGGTAGGAAGCTGGTTGGGAGTGCTCAAGTGAGGGAGGATCGGGCATTTCTTCAACATGGCTCGGTTCTACTCCATGACGCCCAGGATGTCGTGACTCAGGTGACGGCGGGGAAACAGGTTTGGCCGGTGTCGACCTCAATCTCGGCTATCCTGGGAAGGGACGTGGAATTTGATGAGGTCTCCGCCGCGATTGTTGCACAAACTCAGGAATCATGGTCTGGTTCCTGGAACGAGAGGCCGCTTCCGTGTGCGGCCTCGGAGCACCCCAGATTTGCTGATTCCGAGTGGACCTGGCGCAGGTGACCCGGGTGATTTGGAGACTACGCTAATGAAATGGTCCTGCAAACATATGTTTGCGCTCGCCGCAGTGCTCACCACCCTGGTCTTCTCTGGCTGCACCAGTGATCTAACCTGCGAGAGCGGCTGGTGTGGCACTGCCGTCGTGGCGAGTGCTCCGGTGCAATCGCTCTTCCCACCAAATCCACAACTCGATGTCGACCTCGGTGTCTACGATCTGGTGTTCTCGAAGCTTGCAGACGTGGGCCCGGACTTCAACACCATTGGTGATGACGGCTTTGTTAATGGTTTGGCCAGTTCATGGGTGTTCGAAGACGAGCTCACAATCAGTGTCGCGCTCAACCCGCTTGCCAAGTGGCACGACGGAACGCCGGTCACCGCTCAGGACGTGGTCTTCACGTATTCCATCTACCAGAATCCGGTGGTCAACTCGATTGCGCGGTCTCGCTTGACGGCTATCGCATCTGTTACAGCGCGAGACTCACTTACGGCAGTGTTTCGGTTTCGCAGGTTCTATCCAGAACAGTTTTATGATGCAGTATCGCATGTTCATATTCTCCCGAGCCACCTGTTGGAGGGTGTGCCTCCAGAGGATCTCCGGACACATGAGTTCGCGTTGCATCCCATCGGCAGCGGTCCATACCGGGTCGTGCGGTGGACCCCGGGTGAGTTGGTCGAGCTTGCGGGAGATTCAACTCACTTCCTCGGTCGGCCCGGGATTCCCCGCGTGATTTGGCGCGCCGTCGGAGGCCCAACTGCCGGCGTCGACGAGGTCATTGCCAACCGTGCCGACTTTCTCCATCAAGTGGGAGAACCGACAGACCTCGAACGCATCGCAGCTGCTCCGCACCTACGCCTGATTGAGTATCCGTCAAACACTTACAACTACGTTGGCTTCAATCTCCGAGATCCTGAAGACACCACTCAGGCACATCCTCTGTTCGGGAACCGTGCAATTCGCAGGGCGATTGTGATGTGCGTGAATCGACCGGCTCTCATGCAGTCCGTAATGGGCGGCCGTGCACTGCTTTTGGTCGGGCCGGTCACTCCAGCTTCGGCCATCTGGAGTGAGGACCTCGCCGATGCCCTTCCGTTCGATTCAGCAAGCGCCCGGAATATCCTGTCTGATCTCGGTTGGTTTGACTCGAACGGCGACGGAGTATTGGACCGCAATGGGCGACAGCTCGAATTCGATCTACTTGTTCCCCCAGTCGCCATGCGAGCACGTGGTGCGCTCGTACTTCAAGAGCAGCTAGGCAGATCCGGTATTCAAATGAACATCGTTGATGTTGAATGGGCAGCCTTCTTCGACATGCTGGGCAGGGGAGCATTCGACGCACAGTACAGCTCGCTGGGGCAGGATGCCAGCCCAGCATCTCTTGCCACCGACTGGACTGAAGATGGGTTTGGTGAGATAAACGCCGGCAGGTACTCTGACCCGGAATACACCAAGTTGGTTAGAGAGGCACGTGACGGTACCGATAGGACCCAAAGTCTCAACAAGTGGCACGCGGCTCTGAAGGTTATCAACGAAGACGCACCGGCTATCTGGTTGTACATCCCCAAGAAATTCGCAGCTGTGCACGAGCGTTTTGACGATCTCGTATTGTCACCGTACCAGCCATGGATAGGTCTATCCAAGTTACGAGTGGAACCCTCACACTTCATCGAACGCGACCTCTACGGCGCAAACTGACGTGATACGGTACTTGGCGAGACGGCTGCTACAGGGCGTAGCCATCGTCTTCGCCGTTGCCACTCTCACGTTCATATTGTTGCAGCTCGCGCCTGGTGATCCTGTGGATGTGCTCGGGGCAGCGGGCCGATTGCCACGTGAAGTGGCCGAGCAGCAGCGCATCAACTTCGGCCTCGATAGGCCGTTGGTCGAACGATACGTCCGGTATATATGGAACGTGGCCCGGGGCAATCTCGGCAATTCGTACACATTGCCTGTGTCCGTAGCATCAGCAATCGCGCGGCGTATTCCAGCCACCTTACTCCTGGCACTCTCAGCACTCTTTATTGATTTCACCCTAGGGGTCCTGATTGGCGCGTTTCAAGGCACGCGCGATCGGTCACGAATGGACGACGGCCTTTCCTTGGTCACTCTGACCCTCTTCTCCCTCCCGGTTTTCTGGCTCGGCGCAATGCTCATTCTGGTCTTTACGCACAATTTGGGCTGGCTCCCTCCAAGCGGGATACGCACCCCTTGGCTATATCCTCACCTGTCCTGGGTGGAATCGATCTGGGATCACGCCAAACACCTGGTATTGCCTGCACTCACCCTTGGTCTCATCGGTGCGGCATCTACTGCTCGATTCCAAAGAGCTGCCATGATCGACGTGGTGCACCACGACTACGTTCGGGCAGCACGCGCCAAGGGATTGGAGGAGAGGGCAATCCTGTATCGGCACGCTTTGCGCAACGCACTCCTGCCAGTCATAACACTGTTTGGATTGGCATTTCCAGTATTGCTGTCCGGCGCAGTTCTCGTCGAAGAGGTTTTCTCGTGGCCGGGCCTGGGCAGTCTGGCCGTGGATGCGTTCAGGAATCGCGACTACCCCCTGGTGACCGGAATGGCGATAGTCGCAGCTCTAATGGTGGTGGTAGGAAACCTAGTCGCCGACTTGCTGTATCGCGCGGCGGATCCGCGTACTAGGCAGAGAGCGTGAGCAGCTCAGCGGAGAGGCTCTTGGGGAACAGAAGGACGGTATCCGGCGTTCTCCTCGTTGGCATTCTAGCGGTTGCTGCTTTGTTTGCTCCATTTGTGGTGCAGTATGAGCCTGCGGAACAGTTGGGCTACGCACTTCAGCAACAACCACCATCTCCTGCACATCCGTTCGGCACCGATCTCGTGGGTCGCGATGTGCTCAGCAGGGTACTTTCCGGAATCAGATTGTCGCTGTCGATTGCCACGGTATCGGTGTTGGTTTCCCTCACCATAGGGACGGGGGTGGGGATGGTTTCCGGATTTCTTGGCGGCACCGTGGATGCGATTCTGATGCGGATAGTAGATGCGGCGCTAGCAATCCCACGCGTGCTGTTGTTGTTGGTACTATTGACGCTCTTCCCCACAGGTGTGGTAGGACTCATCGCGGTTCTTGGGCTCACCAGCTGGTTTGGGACCAGCAGGCTCGTTCGCGCCGAGGTATTGAGTCT
Source organism: uncultured Gemmatimonadaceae bacterium (assembly GCA_964436395.1). GTDB lineage: Bacteria > Gemmatimonadota > Gemmatimonadetes > Gemmatimonadales > GWC2-71-9 > JBDGYW01. The sequence continues at coordinate 7,222 of CAYTDU010000204.1, forward strand.
TCGAGAGCGAGACTTCATTACAGCAACCAGCGCCATCGGGCTGGGCAGTCAACGAATTCTCCTGCGCCATATGCTCCCAAACGTGATCGGACCAGTGGTTGTTGTTGCGACTCTTGGTGTAGGTCACATAATACTCATCGAAGCGGGCCTTTCCTTTCTCGGTGCCGGTGTGCCAAGGCCAAAAGCATCCCTTGGCGGGATAGTCGCCGACGGCATGACCACGCTGAGCCACGCATGGTGGATATCGACCTTCCCAGGCCTCATAATTGTGTTCATCGTGATAGGATTCAGCCTGATCGGCGACGGTCTGCGCGACGCAATTGATCCGAGAGGGCAATGAACAGAGTGCTCAGCATCCGTAATCTAAGCACTAGCTTCAGCACGGAGCGTGGTGTCGCACGTGCTGTCGACGACGTATCGTTCGATCTCTACGAGGGTGAAACGCTGGGCATCGTCGGGGAATCAGGATGCGGCAAGTCCGTGACAGCGCTATCAATCCTCCGGCTCATCGAGCCACCGGGCAAGATCGCTGAAACCAGCGTCATCGAGTTCGAAGGCTCGAATCTGATGACACTCAATCAGAGCCAGCTACGGCGAGTGCGCGGTGCGGGAATCTCCATGGTGTTTCAAGAGCCCACCGCAAGCCTAAACCCAGTGTTGAAGGTGGGTCTGCAGATTTCTGAAACGCTTCGAGCGCACAATTCCATATCGCGCGCTACAGCGAGGGAGAAGTCCATCGAACTGTTGGACTTGGTGGGAATTCCAGATCCTGACAAGCGGATCGACGACTATCCGCATCAGCTGAGTGGTGGCATGCAGCAGCGCGTGATGATTGCGATTGCCCTTTCATGCGATCCCAAGGTCTTGATCGCCGACGAACCGACCACCGCGTTGGATGTAACGATTCAGGCTCAGATTCTGGAGCTTCTCGCAGACCTTAGAAGACGTCTAGGAATGTCGGTGATCCTCATAACGCACGACCTGGGAATCGTCGCCGGTATAGCGGACCGCGTTGCCGTGATGTACGGAGGGAGAATCGTCGAACTTGCGCCAACCACTGACCTGTTTTCGCGGGCACAGCATCCGTACACACAGGCGTTGTTGCGAGCCACTCCCAGAATCGATGATCAGGTAGATCGACTAGAGACTATTCCTGGAGCCGTTCCGCCCGCGACTGCATGGCCCAATGCATGCCGGTTTCACCCGCGATGTCTGTATGCCATGCCCAAATGTCAGGAAGAACA
>CAYTDU010000205.1:0-4677 GCA_964436395.1 uncultured Gemmatimonadaceae bacterium
CGTCACGGCAAGGCTCCGGAAACAAGAGAGTGCGTTTGTCGTTTTTTTGCCGCGGCGAACCTCCTGCAGATCATCCGAGTGAAACCAAATTACCACCGGTTTCGTTATATGAATCATTCATATAGTTTGCATTCACATACACAGCCAATCAGCGCGAAGTACGCGAACACAGAGGCCGGCATGAAAGATCCCGGGCAAATCCTGCCACTCACCACGCTCACTTATCACATCTTGCTAGCTCTTGCCGACAATGACCGCCACGGTTACAGCATCATCAAGGAGGTCGAGGAACGAACAGGTCAGAGCATGCGGATCGAGACTGGCGCTCTCTACCATGCGATACGCCGGATGCGGGATGAGGGGCTTATCGAACCAATCCCGGCCACCGAGCGTCCAACCGGGGAAGACAGCAGACGGCGGACGTACCGCCTTACCACGTGGGGGCGCGAGGTCCTGGCCGCTGAATCAAGTCGATTGCGACAACTCGTTGACATCGCTGAGGCAAAACAGGTCTTGAAGGCACGGGCAACATGAACCGGCGATCAAATGACCAGCCATCACGGCTCTGGATCTGGCTGATGCGGCAAGCGCTTCTGTTCCACCCGCCACGGCTGCGCGCCGAGTACGGGAGAGAGATCGAGGACGTGTTTCGGGCTCGGGTCGCGAACGCTGATGGTTCTCTAGGGGGACGCAAGCTCTTGGGCTTTCAACTGCGTGAGGTGAGAGGCGTCGTTCGCACAGGCCTGTTGAGCAGGTGGGAAAACTGGAAACGAAGCCGCTCGCAATCACCGAACATCCCCACTCATCCGAGAAATCCCGGCCCGATGAACGGATCGCTGGCCGACCTGAGTTTTGCGTTGCGTAGCCTTCGGAAATCCCCTGGGTTCACACTGTCTGCTGTACTCATTCTCGCTCTCGGGATCGGCGCCAACATCACGGCATTCTCGGCTCTCAACGTGGCCGTGCTCGCGCCACCGCCGTTTCCGGAAGCTGACCGTCTGGTCAGTGTCGATTTGACCAGGGGAACCGGGGAAAACTGGCGGATCTCCAGGTGGGCCTATCCGTACCTACAACGGTACGTTGACTGGCCGGACCGCTTGATCTCTCCCCTTGCAGGGTACAGGCAACGTGTAGCGACACTCACGGGATACGGACCTGCCAGTCAGCTGAACATCGAGGTCGTCTCGCCAGAGTACTTCGATGTGGTTGGACGTCCTCTCGTTCTCGGGCGAGGCTTCGTGTCAGATGAGGCCGATCCGAATGGTCCGTATAGAGTGACCGTAATTTCCTACGGTTTCTGGCAAACACGGCTGGGTGGAGACCCCGGTGCACTCGGGCGTGAGATCGAACTCAACGCGGAGCGCTTCGCAGTCATCGGCGTAGCACCGCAAGGGTTTTCCGGCTTCGCGGGAGGCGCTGACCTCTGGCTGCCCTTGGGAGCGTATGCCGTGATCCAGCCCGGTGTTTTGCAGCAGGCGGGAAACCATGTCGCTTGGGTGATCGGACGTCTTCGCCCAGGAACGACTATGGCTGCAGCTGAGGCGCAGATGGCCGTTGTCGGTCAGGCCATCTCACAGGAGTGGCCGAGGGGGGACGACAGCTATGCTGCTGACGTGCGCGCGTTAGCAGAAGTTTGGACCAACCCTGACGCGAGGAAGGCTTCAGTGTTCTTGGCGTTGGCGGCTGGACTCGTGCTCCTCGTCGCATGTGCCAACCTCGCCGGCTTGTTGTTCACGCGGGCTCGACGACGGGTTCGGGAAGGCGCGGTACGTAGCGCACTTGGTGCCTCTCGCTGGCGGCTGATTCGTTCCTATCTGATAGAGAGTATGACAATCGCCACGGTTGGCGGAGCAGCAGGTCTTGGCCTCTCCATGTGGGGAATGCGATTCCTCACGATTGCCTGGCCCACACAGTTTCTCAGAGGTGACGGTACTGGTCTGCAGGTAATAAGCCCTGAGAGTCTCACCGTGGATTCGCGCATGATCTTCTTTGCAGTTGGAGTTTCACTTTGCGCGGCACTGTTGATCGGTCTCTTGCCGGCAATCCGTATCTCGTCGTTCCGAATCACCGATCACCTCAAAGACGGCTCTGGTGCAACCAGACCTGGTGCAACCAAACGCCGCGGCAGCACGCCGTTTGTCGATCCACAGGCGCTCCTCGTCGGTGCGCAGGTCTCGCTCGCGCTGATGTTACTGGTCGGCGTCGGCCTCATGGGTAGCTCAGTACGCCAGCTACTCGCGGTTGACGAGGGATTCCAAACCGAGCGACTGCTGTCGTTTGATTTTTCCACCCCTCAGGCAGTTCCCCGGATGGACCCTCGCGACCCGGAGATCTGGCGACACCACATCACCTTGTCAGCTTTGTTTGACGATCAGATTCAGGAAAGGCTCACAAACCTCCCCGGAGTGGAAGGAGTAACCATGTCTTCAGGTGCGGCGCTGAGCGACTTTCAGGCCGTGCTGGGAGTGATTATCGAAGACAGCGATCTGCCGTCAGCTGAGGGAACGAGTATCGGGGTGGTTCCAGTCGCAGACAACTACTTCGACCTGTTGGGGATTCCGGTCGTCAGCGGTCGCGTGTTCAACCGGTCAGACGACCTCAATAGCCCGCCCGTTGTCGTGCTCAGTCAGTCAGCAGTAGAGCGGTATTTCCCGGACCAGAACCCGATCGGCAACCGGGTCACAACGTACTTTGCGTTGCCTGGGAGAGCCACTGCTGAGGTTATCGGAGTTGTGGGTGACGTGATATACACTGGTCCTGAAGAAGACCGATGGCCGGTGGCTTACTACTCGTTGAGGGACCGGCGGTTTGGCGGCACAGCAACGGTGCGAACCACAAGTAATCCTCACGACGTGACCCGTATGATTCAGGAAGAACTGTACGCTTTGGACCCTACAGTGGCCATGAGCAACATCAACACAGTCAACCAACTGATTTCCCGGTCGGTCGGGGATAGAGGGCTCGTCTTCTGGTTGCTGGTGGTTTTCGCGAGCGTGACTGTGCTCCTAGCTGCAGTGGGCACTTGGGGTGTTGTGGCATATTCGGTGGCAGACAGGCAGAGAGAGTTGGGATTGCGTATGGCACTCGGCGCCAAGAGCGGCAACGTGCTTGGCCTGGTGCTGCGAAGGAGTGTTTGGACCGCTCTCGCTGGCGTCCTAGTTGGCCTTGGGGGCGCGTGGGCAGGCAGCCGCGTGCTAGAAGCTATGCTCTGGAATACCAGTGCCCGCGACCTGCGGGTGTTCCTTGGCGGAGGCGCCTTGCTTTTCGGAATCGTCTTGGCAGCCAGCTACCTGCCGGCGCTCCGCGCAACACGAGTAGATCCGGTCGAGGTACTCAAAGCGGCGGAGTAGTTCACTCCGCTCTGAGTGCGTCAATCGGATCCAATGCGGCCGCCCGTTGCGCCGGGTAAACACCGAAGAGCACCCCGATACCGATTGAGCAAATCAGTCCAACAGCGAGTGCGGTTCCATTCAATGCGGTTGTCCATTCGGTACTTGCGCCAATAATCCATGCCACGACAATGGCAGCCACAACTCCGAGTGCACCTCCTGAAGCTCCTAGAAGCAATGATTCCACAAGGAACTGCGTGAGTATGTCTCTCCGTCGGGCACCAACTGCCACTCGCAGCCCCACCTCGTTCCTGCGTTCGCGGACCGCCAGGAGCATGATCGAGAGAATGCCAACGCCGCCTACTATGATGGCCACGGCGCCGAGTCCGAGTATCATGCGCCGAAACGACGCCACGGCTTCGAGGCGGGCTTCGAGTATCACACGCTGGTTCTGGATTCTGAAGTCATCCGCTCGACCGAACTCGCGTGTGCGGTGGCGAGTTCTCAGGACATCCGCAATTTGCTCCCTCGCAGCCTCCATCCGGTCCCTGTTCTCGACCTGAACATAGAGCATGTTGATGAAGTCGACGTTGAACACTCTCCGCATTGCTGTCTGAATCGGGATTATCACCTGATTGTCCTCTTCAGACAGACCGTCTGCGGTCATACCTTTCCTCTCGAGCACACCAATCACCTGAAACGACGTCCTACCGACTAGCAGCGTCTTGCCAATCGGATCTTCATTCGCAAAGAGGAGTTCCCGTATGCGATCTCCAAGCACCGCGACTCGCGCAGAGTTGCGATCTTCCTCACGAGTGAAGTAGCGCCCGACCACCGTGCGGAAATTGCGAATCGTCTCGTAGTCCGCTGTCGTACCTCGGATCGTCGCCGTGGTGGACATCCTGCCGAATTTCACGCGTCGCCCCATGTTCTGTTCGGGTACAACCAGAGCCACGTCTGGACATCCGTTCAATACTGCTTCCGCATCCTGCAGCACCAGAGTATTGACCTTCGCCAATGTCCGTGTTCTCCACGGGACCCGAGGAGCCTCGGCTGCGCTCACTATCAGCAGGTTCTTGCCAAGCTCGTCTATCTCCTGCAGCACCTGCCGCTCACTGCCCTCGCCCACTGCAGTCAACACCAAAACAGCCCCAACCCCGACAGCCATTCCTGACAGGGCAAGGGCCGTGCGCACGCGGTGTCGAGCTAAGGCTTTGATCGACAGTTGGAGATTTCGGGCCAGCCTCACCGTATATCGCCGACTATTCGCGGAGAGTGGACACCGATTCCAGAGCGGCGGCCCTTCTTGCGGGCGCAACGCCAGCGACCAAACCCACGATTGTGGCCG